>NZ_JAWJTG010000002.1:0-174382 GCF_032911605.1 Stenotrophomonas mexicanensis | reverse complement strand
AGGTTGGCCACTACCGGTTCATGCAGGGCCGGAGAGTGCTTTGGAAGGTGCCAACGTTGGTTGGCACACGAGCATTTCGCGGGCCAACCAAGGTTGGCCACTACCAGTTCATGCAGGGCCGGAGAGTGCTTTGGTAGGTGCCAACCTTGGTTGGCACACGAGCACTCCGCGGGCCAACCAAGGTTGGCCACTACCGGATACGCGTGTTCAGCGCAGCGCGCCCAACCATGCCACGCACGCTTCGCTCGGGCTCTGCTTGGCCTTCACCGTCATCCCGCTCACCCGCACGAAGGTCTGCGCCGCCTGCGCCACGACCTGGCGTGCGATCAGTGCCGCCTGCTTGGTCGCGGCCTGCTGCTTGCGCAGCTGCACGATGTTGATCGAAGGCCGACCCACCGGCGCGTACTTCTGGTCGCGGCGCAGCACATCGGCCACCTGCGCCACTTCGAATTCGGCCTGCAGGTAGCGGTGTTGTGCTTCCACCAGCTCACGCAGCGGTACGCGCAGGGCAGCGGTGTCGGCGAAGGCGGCCAGTGCCGCGTCGCAGGCGGCGTCATCGGCAAAGCGGGTACGCAGCGCATCCACGCTGGCCAGGGTCAGTTTGGCCATGTGGCCCTCGTTGCTGCAGGAAAGGAGCGCGATTGTCGCATTGCCGGCTCGGTCGTGCCGGCCATCGGCCGGCAATCGCATGGGAATGTGCGGACCAACGGTCCGCACCCACCGAGGGCAGAGAGCAGCCGAGCGTGGGCAGGCCCCTACAATGGCCCCGCCGTATCACCCACGGAAGGAAGATCCATGCAGGACACGCAGTACTGGTTGAACGAATTCTGGTCGGGCCTGAGCGTGCTCGATCTGGTGGGCGGCAGCGTGCTCGGCACGTTGCTTGGCCTGGTGCTGGGCATCCTCGGCTGGCGCTGGCTGCACCACCGTGGTTGGTTGCAGCGGCGCAAGCGCTGGCATCACTGGCTGCTGGCCAGCTATGTGGTGGTGCTGCCGCTGGCCACCGCCTTCTTCGGCCTGCAGCTGGGCTTCACTGCTGGTGCGCATCGCGCGCTGTTCAAGCAGCTCGATCATTTCCAGCCGCACCTGCAGACCCTGGTGGAAGGCTGGAGCGAAGGCTTCACCGATTCGCTGGACGACCCGCGCATGCGCGAGGCGTTGCGCAGCCAGGGCTCGGTGGGTGATGTCGCCGACACCATTGCCTCGGCCTATCTCAGCGAACACCCGTTGCCCGGCCTCGACCGTCTTGGCAACGGCCCGTTGGCGCGCGGCACCGGTTGGGTGATCGGCAAAGTGCGCGAAGGGCTGCTGCGCGGCATGGTGGAAGACACGCTGGTGGACAAGGCCGGCACGATTGGTCTCGAGCCGAAGGTGGTGCGCGAGGCGCTGACCATGCATGTGGATGAGCTGCTGCACACCCGTGGCGTGCTGCGGCTGGTGAAGGCGCAGATCAACGGCATGATGCCCGGCGTGTACTTCGGGCTGCTGTTGCCGTCGCTGATCATCGCGCTGCTGGTGGCGCTGGAGATCTGGGCCGCGCAGCGGTTCGGGTGGACGCGGCAGGTGGCATCCAACGCGGTAGTGCCGGCCGCTGGCCGGCAGTTGCAGGTTCCTGCCGAAGGTTCATGAGGTTGCCGGCCAGCGGCCGGCACTACCCAGCCAGGCAAGAAGGTGCATGAGCGGCGGCGGAGCCCCTGTAGAGTCGAGCCATGCTCGACTCATCGCGCGCAGCGCGATGCGTGCGGGTTTCGGGCTGCTGCCGCTGCTGATCTTCGCGCTGCAGGTGGCATCCAACGCGGTAGTGCCGGCCGCTGGCCGGCAACTGCAGGTTCATGCCGAAGGTTCATGAGGTTGCCGGCCAGCGGCCGGCACTACCTGTTGCAGGGCGTGCGGACCAACGGTCCGCACCCACCAAGCAGGGGCCGCACCCACCGGCTGCCCGGTCAATCGCCGTCGGTTTCGTCCGGGTGGGCCTTCCAGTAGCCGGTGGAACGGATCCAGTCGCGCGGCACGCCCAGGTGGCCTTCGATGAACTTGCGCATCATCCGGGCGCGGCGCGATTCGGTGGCGATCCAGTAGAAGACATCGCCGTCCGGTGCCTCGAAGTCGGTCAGCATGTCTTCCAGCAGCGTGCTGCTGGCCGCCGGAAAGCCATTGCGCTCCAGCCAGTGGATACGCACGTTCTCGTACTGCGGCAGGTCCTGGCGTTCGGCTTCATCGCTCACTTCGATGAAGGCCTGCACCTCGGCATCCTCCGGCAGCACGTCCAGCCAGCGGGCGATGGCCGGCAGCGCGGTTTCATCGCCGATCAGCACATAGGCGTCGTAGCTGTCGGCCACCACGAACGAGCCGCGCGGGCCGCCGATCACCAGTACGTCGCCAGCCTGCGCCTGCTCGGCCCACGGCCCGGCAATGCCCTGGTCGTGCAGCACGAAGTCGATGGCCAGCTCGCCGGTTTCATGGTCCCACCAGCGCGGGGTGTAGTCGCGGGCCGGTGAGGGCTCCTTGCCGGCCGGATAGCTGCGGCCTTCGGCAGTGACCACCGGCAGCACCATCTCGCCGCTGGCATTGGGGAAGAACAGCTTGATGTGGTCGTCGGCGCCGGGCGAATCGAAACCGGCCAGCTCGGCGCCGCCCAGCACGATGCGGCGCATGTGCGGGGTGACCTCTTCGGTGCGCAGCACGGTCAGTTCACGGAAGCGCACATCCAGGCGCAGGCGCGTGTTGTTGTGTTCGGTCATGGGGTTACCTGTAAAGGTGTCGCGCGGGGGCGCGCGGCGTAGGGGCGACCTGGCTGGAGTCAGTCTGGCTGGGTCGTTGAAAAGGATTGGCTCTCGCTACCGGCCGTACCGTTGAGCAGCGCGGACGCCCGCGTCAGCAGCGCCGCTACTTCTTCCGCCTCGCCCTCGGCCCAGCGGCCGTGGTGATGCACCAGCGCCCGCTTGAACTCGCGCAGGGCACCGGCCAGCGGTGGCGGCAGCGAGGCCTTGGTGATCTCGCGGGCACGGTCGAAGGCGCGTCGCTGCGCCAGCCGCACCTGGGTGCGCTGCACCTTCAGCTCGAACTCGCCGGCGGTGGTGATGCGGAAGATCCGCTTGCCGTCCACTTCCTCGGCCTCGATCCAGCCGGCCTGCTCGAAGCTGGCCAGCAGCGGGTACATGGTGCCGGCGCTGGGCGTGTAGGCCTGCATGAACTGGTTGCTGATCAGCTGCATCAGCTCGTAGCCGTGGCGCGGCTGCTCGCCGATCAGGGCCAGCACCAGCAGGCGCAGGTCGCCGCGGCTGAGCACCCGCGGCTGGCCGTTGCGGCGTGGCACTTCCGGATTGGTGGAACGGGCTCTGGGAGAAGCGGTACGGCTCATTTCGATATATCGGTAAACGAGTGTGTAAACGATATATCGATATATCGAAGCCGACAATCATCGATCCGGCCACAAGCAGGTCAGTTTTGGGCCACGGCCGGCCCCGCCCACAGCAAAAGGGGCGCCCCTTGCGAGGCGCCCCGGGCAACACTGTGGAAGGGAGTGAGGCAGGGCCAGACGGCGGACCGAAGCGGGCGAGGCCAACACTCGAGGCCTACCCTGAGGGCAGGGCGGGGGGCGATCCAGAGGCAGGTGCGACACGTTGTCGCCCGTTCAGCGCCAGCACGCGGAGCCGATACAGGTGGGCATGGCGCTGCCCTACAACCGTCATCGGCAGCGGTAACACTGCGTCCTGCACATGGGCGCAGCGGCCCGCAAGCGACAGCCCGCGCAGCCAACAAGGCCCGCCGCAGGGCCTTCAGCGGGCCCGGCAAGCCCCTTGCGGACACTGGCCGGTTGCATCCATACGCCTGCGTAGCCAAGTGACGAAAGCCCTTGGTGCGCTACACTTTGCGGTCTAGAAATCTATACAACAGTCGCGCGCGTGCGTGCGGTTATGGGAGCGCTAATGAACTGGTTGAACGAGGTGCTGAACAACGACCCGAATCCTGTGGAAACCCAGGAGTGGATCGAGTCGTTGAAGGCCGTTATTGATGTCGAGGGCTCCGAGCGCGCGCATCAGCTGCTGGAAGGCATGGTGGAACTGACCCGTCGTTCGGGCGCCTACCTGCCGTTCTCTCCCACCACCGAGTACGTCAACACCATCGAGCCGCAGCTCGAGGCCAAGAGCCCGGGCAATGCCGAGCTGGAATGGCGCATCCGTTCGATCATCCGCTGGAACGCGATGGCCACCGTGGTCCGCGCCAACCGCAAGCCGGGTGACCTGGGCGGCCACATCGCCTCGTTCGCCTCCGGCGCCACCCTGTACGACGTGGGCTTCAACCACTTCTGGCGCGCCCCCAGCGAGAGCCACCCGGGCGACCTGCTGTTCATCCAGGGCCACAGCGCCCCGGGCATCTACGCGCGTTCCTTCCTGGAAGGCCGCATCAGCGAAGAGCAGCTGGACAAGTTCCGCATGGAAGTGGACGGCGGTGGCCTGTCCTCGTACCCGCACCCGTGGCTGATGCCGGAGTACTGGCAGACCCCGACCGTGTCGATGGGCCTGGGCCCGCTGGCCGCCATCTACCAGGCGCAGTTCATGCGCTACCTGGAAAACCGTGGCCTGATCGAGAAGTCCGACCGCAAGGTGTGGTGCTTCATCGGCGACGGCGAGAGCGACGAGCCGGAAACCCTGGGTGCCATCGCGCTGGCCGGCCGTGAAGGCCTGGACAACCTGATCTTCGTGGTGAACTGCAACCTGCAGCGCCTGGACGGCCCGGTGCGCGGCAACGGCAAGATCATCCAGGAACTGGAAGGCGTGTTCCGTGGCGGCGGCTGGAACGTGATCAAGCTGCTGTGGGGCGGTTACTGGGATGCCCTGCTGGCCAAGGACAGCGACGGCGTCCTGAAGAAGCTGATGATGGAAACCGTCGACGGCGAATACCAGAACTGCAAGGCCTTCGGCGGCGCGTATACCCGCGAGCATTTCTTCGGCAAGTACCCGGAAACCGCTGCGATGGTCGCCGGCCTCAGCGACGACGACATCTGGCGCCTGAACCGTGGTGGCCACGACCCGCACAAGGTGTACGCCGCCTACCACCAGGCCGTGAACACCAAGGGCATGCCGACCGTCATCCTGGCCAAGACCGTGAAGGGTTACGGCATGGGCAGCGCCGGTGAAGCACTGAACCCGACCCACCAGACCAAGAAGCTGGACGACGAAGCGGTGCGCCACTTCCGCGACCGCTTCAACATTCCGGTGACCGACGCGCAGCTGGCCGACGGCCAGGTGCCGTTCTACCACCCGGGCCCGGATTCGCCGGAAGTGCAGTACCTGCAGGAACGCCGCGCCGCGCTGGGCGGTTACCTGCCGCAGCGCCGCCGCAAGGCCGACAAGACCTTCGTGGCACCGAAGCTGGAAAGCTACGAGCGCCTGCTGAAGAGCAGCGGCGAGCGCAGCTACTCCACCACCATGGCCTTCGTGCAGAGCCTGAACATCACCCTGCGTGACAAGGAGCTGGGTCCGCACATCGTGCCGATCGTGGCCGACGAAGCCCGTACCTTCGGCATGGAAGGCCTGTTCCGCCAGATCGGCATCTACGCGCCGTTCGGCCAGAAGTACAAGCCGGTCGATGCCGACCAGCTGATGTTCTACCGCGAAGACCAGAGCGGCCAGGTGCTGCAGCAGGGCATCAGCGAGCCGGGTGCGATCAGCTCGTGGATGGCCGCCGGTACCAGCTACTCGGTCAGCAACGTGCCGATGCTGCCGTTCTACATCTACTACTCGATGTTCGGCTTCCAGCGCGTGGGCGACATCGCCTGGCAGGCAGCGGACATGCGTACCCGCGGCTTCCTGCTGGGTGGCACCGCCGGCCGCACCACGCTGAACGGTGAAGGCCTGCAGCACGAAGATGGCTTCAGCCATCTGGTGGCCGGTGGCATCCCGAACGTGCGCAGCTACGACCCGACCTTCGGCTTCGAAGTGACCGTGGTACTGCAGCACGGCACCAAGCGCATGATGGAAGACCAGGTGGACGAGTATTACTACGTCACCCTGATGAACGAGAACTACACCCACCCGGAAATGCCGGAAGGCGCGGCCGAAGGCATCGTCAAGGGCATGTACCTGCTGACCGACGCCGGCAAGCCGAAGAAGGGCGAGCTGCGCGTGCAGCTGCTGGGTTCGGGCACCATCCTGCGCGAAGCCATTGCCGCCGCCGAGCTGCTGGACAAGGACTTCGGCGTGACCGCCGATATCTGGAGCTGCCCGAGCTTCAACGAACTGCGTCGCGATGGTTTCGACGTGGAACGTGCCAACCGCCTGCATCCGGAAGGTGAGCAGCGCAAGGCCTACGTGACCGAACTGCTGGAAGGCCGCCAGGGCCCGGCGATTGCCGCCACCGACTACGTGCGTGCGTATGCGGACCAGATCCGCGCGTTCGTGCCGATGAGCTACACGGTGCTGGGTACGGATGGTTTCGGCCGTTCGGATACGCGTGCGAACCTGCGCCGGTTCTTTGAGGTGGATCGGTACTACATCGCGCATGCCGCGATTGCGGCGCTGGCGAAGGAAGGGAAGATGACCGCGAAGGATGTGGCCCGGGCGATCAAGCAGTACAAGATTGATCCGGAGAAGGCTAATCCTGTTGGGGTTTGATTCCCACTGTGATTTAAGAGAGGCGGCCTTTGGGCCGCTTCTTCTTTATGCAAATTCATTTGCGTATTGGGCCTTTCCCCAGACGTTTCACGTCGAAGGCATAGGTTCTTCCAATATTCTGCTTCAGAACGAACGGCGCTATCCCCACCAATGGGCAACTTGAACGTTATTGATCTATTTTCCGGAGTTGGCGGGCTAAGCCTCGGCGCGGCCAGGGCTGGATTTCATGTCGCAGGAAGTGTCGAGATTGATCCAATTGCAGCCGAGTATCATGCACTAAATTTTCCGCAGACTCAGCATCTCTTGGAGGACGTGGGAAATCTCAGTGGAGCTGAGTTGCTAAAAAGATGCAAGTTAAACCAAAGAGAGCTTTCCGGGTTGATCGGCGGGCCGCCTTGCCAAGGTTTTAGTCTGATTGGTAGGCGCGATGAGCTAGATCCTCGCAATCAGCTTTTCATGCATTTTTTCAGGCTGGTAGCTGAAACGCGGCCGGCCTTCTACGTGGCCGAGAATGTTCCTGGAATTCTCAACGGAGCAAGTGCTGACTTTGTGCGTCAGGCGTTAGGCCAGATTCCTTCAAATTACACTTTGCTTGCGCCCATTAAAATTAGGGCAAGCACATTTGGTGCGCCAACGACTAGAACTCGTGTGTTCTTCATTGGCTTTGATCCGAAGAAAATTTCTGATTTGTCTGTGGAGTCATTTTCTCCTAGTTCGGAGTGGCAGGGAACGACAGTATCAGATGCGCTAAAAGGGCTTCCAAATGTTAGTGCGGATTGGCAGGAGGAGAGTCAAAGCTGGCGAAAGATAAAGCCAGTAACTTCTAGTCAATTTCATGAGCGCGCGAGGGGGGTGATCCCACCTGGCGTCGGTAACAGAGAGGCGGTGCTGCACTCTGCCAAAAACCTCGTTTCTGGCTTCCTTGGAACCCGACATTCTGACGAGACAGTCGCGCGATTCTCCAAACTTAGACCAGGTGAGGTGGACAAGGTCTACAGGTCTCCTCGCTTAGATCCGAAGGGACTATGCCCAACGATCAGAGCGGGAACCAACTCTGATAAGGGAAGCTATCAGGCTGTTAGGCCCATTCACCCAAGGCATCCCCGAGTAATTTCGCCGCGTGAAGCGGCGAGACTACAGGGCTTTCCTGATTGGTTCTTGTTTCATCCGACCAAGTGGCACTCATTCCGACAGATCGGGAATAGCGTGAGTCCGATTGTCGCTGAGAGAGTTCTTTCGGTAATCTTCAATGCCCTTAAGCGTTAATCCGGACGAACTCTGGATAGATGCGGTAGAAAGTTCCATATGACCGTACTGCTTTCTCCGTGATGCCGTCTGGGCCAATCGCATCTTTTAGAATATTTCTAGCCGCATCAACTGTTCCATTTGGTTGGAGTGATTCAAGTGCCAGGCGCTCTCTACTGGAGAGCGTAGGAAGGTCGATTTCGTGTGGATACTTCCAGTCAGTATTTGCAAAGGGCCAGTGGGCAATCCGGCTATCAATGGGGAATTCTTCAATTTTCAATTTTGAGGAGTCCAGAACGATTCCTGTTGCGGTTAGCATCGTGGTTCCGTCGGAATAGGTGAAGGCTGATAACGGTTGGACCACCAGTGGGGAGTGGTTAGTGGCACGAATTGCGGCGAGTTTAAGTGCCTGCAGGAGAATGGTTGGGTACTGATTCGCTCGAAAGTCGGAGTCCTTAATCGTAGTTGGACAGTCTATCCCAGATCGATCAATAAACACTCTTCGCCGGAGAGCAACTAATTCATCCTGCTTCAGGTTGCCGCTGTCCTCTCGAAGCGCAGATACCGACGCATTGAGGGTAACTCTAAAGATATCCCCGTGAGCGAGCTTGTTAACGAGATTAAACGTGTCATCAAGCTGCTGCTTAAGCTCGCCGGGAGAAGTAAAGTCGAGCCATACGACCGATGGTGAGTCAGAGCTAAATTCAGATATGAAGGTTGAAGAGTCAGTTAGTTGGAAGCTGACGCAGCTGAGAGGGCAGTTGAAGCGTTGCCTGGCCTGAACGGTGGCATCTCGCTCAATGCATGTCATGTCCGAAATCCTGGTCGCAGCATGTATCGCCCGGAAATCCTCCATGAATGGGCCGCCGAATCCATAATATTTGTAATCGGATATGTTGAAGGATGTTCTTCCAATCCGATTGAGCAAATCCAGGAAGAGAGCTCTGTCAGCCGCCTTATTTGGCCGCAGATGATAGGCGATGTTCCCTCCACTCATTTGCTGAGTTCCCTCACGGCTCGAGAGAAGCACTCCTCCCCAACCTCGGATGGCTTCGCATCTGTCGTGCCGAAGTAGAGATCAGAAAGTGCCTCAATTTCTGACTTCGGCCTTGAGAATCTTATCCACTGATCAGTGAATGATTCAGGTGCCGGTAATGCGGGCCTAAACTGCTCGCCGCCAATAGTCTTTCGAACGGTAGTAAACTTCAGGCTGCCGTTCTTCACAATTTCCTCAGGAAGCAAAAGCGACACGGACTCCGTCTGGGACTCGCGTTCCTTTCGTTCAGTAGGGCGCTTCTTCCATTTGTTAGTATAGTTTGTAAAGAGTTTAAGGCCGTCCCGCATGAAATCTTTTACTTGAAGATAAATTTCACTGCTGGCATCCACGCCGCGTTTAGTTGTCGTCAGTGGAAGTTTGGATGGATCATTTGATCTAAATACAACCGTTCCTGCGATCGCAACAAACTGAGTGTGATAAGACGGAACGCCTGATTCTCCCCAGCCGGTAAGCCGAGACTTGTCGGCATGAAGAACCACACGGTCATTGCAGATAATTGTCCAGCCAGCGCTCTCGGAAGAAGCCCGACCTTCCAGTTCCTGCTCTTCCTCTTCGTCGCTTAGGGAGTTTCTATAAAGCCCCACGGAAAGGTGGACGTCCACACCATCAGGCTGGCCCTCTCGCCTGTAGATGTATGGGGCGATGCTTTGACCTGAGTCATCCGGATTGTCTTCCAGAATTAGTTTGATCTTCCGTGAATCTGCTTCGACATCATTGATGAAGACCTTAAATCCCTTCTCAATGATGTATCCGTAGTAAGCCCGCACGGCCTCTCTGAATTCATTCAGAAACTCATCACGTGAAAAACTATTGGATATCGCTGGTCGAAGATTTCCAATGCGTATGGTGGTTCCGAACGACAATTCCTCTGGGTTCGGAATTTCAACCATGTCGAAAGTCCAGGTGTCATCATCCAGCATCCATTCCGGAGTGATATCTACGTAGAATGATTTGTCCGATCTTTCGCTTTTAATTCGGGCTGAAGTTCCCATCTTGAAAATGGCTCGTTTCATTCCGATGCCGTAAAGACCCACAGTGGGTAGCTCTGCGTCTAGCTCCGCGTTCTTTCGTCCAAGACGAAATGCGCTTTCCTCTGCGATCTCGAAAGGTATTCCGCCGCAATTATCTTTGATGGTGAAGGAGTTTTCGTTAAACTCAATCCTGGCCCAATAGCCAGCGTACGGGATCGCCGGATCTTCTGGTTGAGTTGGAGATCGCATAACACCATCGACGCAATTGTCGAGAAGGTCCAATATAGCGTCCTTTAGTTCGATATCTCTAACGAGCATGTCGACGAAGAAACGCTTTGCCGGAAAGGCTTGTGCGGTGCTCAATTTGGTCCCCTGTTGGACAGCTGAGCGGCCATTCTGACATCTAGTCACAGTTGGTGCTGTAGGGAAATTCCTACAAGCCCATGCTGGTGTCAGTTTTCATGGCAATTCAAGGGGTAATTCATTGTCGAGATTTTCTGATTTAAAGACCTTCTTACGGTGCCACTCCAGGTACCTACGATGAGGTCTCTCGTCCGGAAGTCGTGGCAGGCATACTCTTCCGTCATCGGGGAACAGACTCGTCAAATGGAAAAGAGAGGCGCAGTTGCTACCCAAGAGAATTCGATGATCTTCATCAATTGAAACGATGCCGGCGTCGAACATCCAATGGACAGTTCCTGTTAATGCGATCCCGTTACTCATTGTATCCGGTCCATTTTTTGATACCGGCCGAATGTGCGCTGCCTCAACCTCAGGATTTCCAAGTCGATCAAGCAACATGAGTCCGGTGAATGCACAGCGGTTTCCATATGCATGGCGGACGCGCTTCCTAAATGAAGCGTCCCTTACGGCACGGCTCACTGTTGTAGTGGCGATCGTGCGTTTGACATCTCCCGGATAGTGAGCATCCGCATTATTGGTCCGGTCATCGGAATCAATCAGAGACAGCGAGCTCTTGAATCCAAGGTTGCATATGGTGTGGAATTCGCAATCTGGTATGACTCTAACGGATTGCCCGAATGCTCCTTTGTTCGTAGATCCATCGGCTTTTCGAAGCGCAGATTCGAAGTAGTGCCCTTCATATTTGAAGGGAACCCGATGGTCGAACTCAATGTACTCCGCAAGATCGGCGAAATAGTAATTCGCTGCAGTGGGGTCTGGACGAATGCGTACAACGCGCGCGAGAGCAACATAGGCTTGAGTTCCTCCGGAGCTGCTTGGGCCGCTATTTCGCCGGGGCTCATAGAAAATGACCCAGTCACCTATAGTCTCTTGCACCCGGGCAAGCAAGTTCTTTGAGAAGTGATACCACTGCTCCTTGAGATCCCGATATGGAGATATCTCGGAAGAAGTGAAAATTGCCTTGGCCACATGCCCTCCTGTTGGATGGCAAGGCTAGCAGGCCTGTTACGACATATGAAGTCATGATTGGCACCGGCTCGGTTGATTCGTACCACGCCAGTAGTGATGCTCAGGGGTCATCTGTGCGAAGAACGCGGGGGGGGCGCCGTAAGTGGTAGCGTGTTGAACGACTACTACATTAAGCAATGAACCGGTCTGCATAGCGGTTCGCGGCCCATGTCTAGGTGACAATCCAGTTCCGGCACAATCTCTAAATGCGGGGATGGCGCCGGGAGGAGAAAGGACCGATTTCTGGGTTGAGTGCCCCGAGCAAACCTATGGACTTACTGCTCGGATGCCGCATGGTCTTCCTCGGAACGGGACACCCTTGCTCACAGCGTCCCGGGTGAGTATTCCCGGCACGCGGGTGCTGCCTGGTACGCGGCGAGCCACAAGTGAAGGATTTAGGATGAAGGGGCTTTGCTGCTTCGCGCTTCACGCAGGAAGAGCCCGGCCAAACCACAGCCGGCAGCGAAGTCGACATTGGCTGAGCGTCGATCTGCTATCGCGCGTGTACGCAACGATGCTCAGTGACGTGTAGCCGCGGTGGCTAAGTATAGAAGCAGGATGCAGATCATGGATGACAAGCGCATGGCTGCCAACTAGGGAGCTCACGTGTGGTGCAGGTACCCTGGATGTACTTCGCGCACCAGTCAGTCAACTTCTCCGACGTTGCAAAGGAGACTTCGAGCGAGGCGCCTCGGACATGCAGGCCTTCAGGTCTATGCTTAGAACCCGCGCTGGTGAATCTCTCACCATCGGGAATGACTCGACCTGACGCATCAGCTCGAAGATGCGACCTCGGAAGCTACCAGCGCCTAGCTTCATCCACTAGACGCGTAGTTTCTCCAGATGAGGTCACAATCTCAAACTCGGAGACCGGGGCTAAGTCACGAGCTCAGGCCCAGCCTTGGCTAGATGAAGATGACGAGTGATGCGTCTATCAGCGCTGCCACGAGAGCAAGGATGTGTCGCGGACACTTGTGGGAGGCCCTGCAGCTCTATGCTGTGAGGGAACGTCGATGATCGCACAAGCTCGTCAGCGGGCCTCACAAGTTGCTCCTGAATCTGTGATCGTCGCGTTCTATCCCCGCACCTGCAACCGCTCAGCCACCTGCGCAGTCAACGCCACACAAGCCATCTTCAACCCTTCCATCACCCGATCCCCCAGGTACTCCTCGGGCGCGCCATTCTGCCGAGTCCGCTCCGCAGCCAGCATCAGCTCCGCCACCACGCGCAGCCCCGCCAGCGCGCAATCCGCATCCGCCAACTGAAGACACCGCCCAGGCAATTGATGCCGCTCCGGCCAAGGCTGGCCGTCCGCAGCTGCACCGGTTCCAATGCGCCGCAGCGTGGCGACGAAGGCGTTGGGATCGACGGAAGGTTCGCGCTCGGCTTCGGCGTTGTCCGGATCGTACTGCGCGTGCAGGGAACGGAAGTCCGATGTGTTCATGGCAATGCTCCGTACAGGACAGATAGCACCGCCACCGATAAAGGTGGCGGACGGTGCGGGCTCGAAAACCGGTATGTACCAGACCGGCGGATCCGAAGATCCCCACGCACCGCCCGCCATGGAACGCGAACGGATTGCCAGCCGGCGCCACACAAAAGGTGACGCCGGCCGGCAAGCGCATACATCTGGTACAGAGACGGGTTTTCGAGTCCCGCGCCACCCTTTTCCGGTGGCACGCCAAGGTGTACTCGCATGGTTGCGAGATGCCAAGAAACCGCAGGCCGCAGAGGCCGCAAATGCTGACGCTTACGGCATTGTTGCATGGCGAACGCGTGGCAGAACCATTGCGGTGCAGTGGTTTCGGCCGGTGTTAAGTTACCGCCGGAATGCGCATTGAATAGCACGGTTTGCAGAGGGTCGGGGTCTCAAAAGCGACAATCCGCCCGAAGGGCTGCGATCCGAAGTGTGCCGATTGCGACACAGCTTAACTTTGCAGCGCCACTCCCGGCCGTGGCCACAGCGCATCGTCGCGCTCCAGGTCGTAGTCGCTGCCGAACGCCAACGCCGCCTCGCGTGGTGGAAGGTCCGCATAGCAGCCCAGCAGGTACTCATCCATGCCGGCATCGCGATGGTCGATGGCGAACAGGTGGAGGAGCTCCTTGTCGAAGGCTTCCAGCCATGCAGGGTCGATCTTGGTCATGGTCATCCTCCCGAAGCAGGTGAGGATGACCTGGGGAGGTCTCAGGGGCCGCGACCTTTGGCCCCGAGAGAGGCCGCCTCAATCTGGAGGCTCAGCCCATGCGCATGGCGTGGCTCTGCTGCTCCTGAGTACGTGCATCCAGCGCCTGCTGCTCATTCTGACGGGCGAGCTCGCGTTGGTCGCCAAGCACAGCCAGTTGCTGCAGCGAATCAGCCACCGGCGTTTGTGCAGCCGCGGCAGTGGGCATGCCTGCACGCAGGTGGGCGGGGTCAGATAGGTCGCCTTGTACAACAAAGATCGTGTGACCCGCGGGCTGATTGGGCGTGGCGTTGCTGAGCACCACATGGTCTACCTGTTCCAGACCCTGCTCGCGTGCCTTCACCGTCAGGCTGGCCGCGAGGTTCTCGCTGGTCGCGTCGAAGGGGCGGCCGTGCTTCTCGTCCAGTGCAGCGACGCCCTGGCGAATCTGTTGATGGAGCGCGTAGTCCGGGCTGCCTGGCTCTATCGCCGCGATTCGGCGTCCTTCCGTAAAGAGAGGCTCGGGCTCCTGCGTAGACACCACACGTGGACTCTTGGCGATCTCTCTGTAGGGATCTTCAGGATGAAACTGCTTCGCCTTGGCCTCGCGTTCCAGGCGAACCTCGCGGGTCTCGTTCAACGCGGAAATCTCGGCGGGATCGGTCTCTTTGGTTGTTCTGTCGAGTGGGGGAACGCCCACTGTGCGGTTCCAGCTGCCGTCCTTGGGGTCGTAGCTGTGATAGTCGAACCTGGTGCCAATCACGTTCGGATCGACGGCGTCGCGCTGCAGGAGTGCCGCGCCCTCGAACTTGCTCAGCTCAACGAAGTAGAAATGCCCGGCAGGCTGCGGCATATCCAGGTGCACGCTGACCGCCGTCTTGCCGGCACGGAATGCGCCTGCAGCGCTGTTGTCCAGCATGTTCTGCCAGACTTTCTCGGCTGCCTGCTCGCCGCGCTTATGCTCCGTAGACACCAGCAGCAAGCGCGGCGTCCAGCAGTTCACATTGAGGTCGTTCCTTTCGAACGAAACATCGTGGGATTTGAGCGTGCTCGTGTAGGGCAGGTTGAGTGCCAGATCGGGCCTGCCGGCCTCCACCCAACTTCTGCGCTCCGCCAAGTCATTCCTGATCAGATCCTGGCCGAAGGTTTCTTGCCTGCGCTCGGTGAACGCTACGTTCTTCTCGTTGCCGAACAGCGTGGCCTGTTGATCGGCAACGGCGGTTGCAAAGCTGTTGGCCACCCGGCCGGGGAGGCTGTCGTTGCGCACAACACCCAACGCCAGCAGTCCGTAGCCATCATTGTCGGGAAGCTGCGCGAGATAGTTCCAATACAGCTCGCGATTTCCCTCCTTCGCGTAGGAGGACAGGACACGAATGTCCTTATCGGTAAGTCCGCTCATGGTTCATCCTTGAGATGCGGTTTACGGCTGAACGCGATATCGGCTCAGAAGTTCACGCACGCTGGTTTCCATACGCTGCCAGTCGCTCAGCATGACGCGTGCATAGTTCATTTCGATGGCGATGCTGTCGCCCACGTCCACGATGGAATGGCGGCACATTGCGATCTGGCCTTCGCCGGCGCGTTCAAGTGTCTTACCCTGAATCGTGAGCCCGTCAGGAATGCGGTCTGTCGGGTCGCAGCTGATGAACGTTGTCAGTTGGCCCTCCGCCGAGCGGGCAACGTACCAGTCTGGTTCCATCCCCGGGTTGTGCACGTAAGGCCTGCCCAGCGCAGCCTCCGAGTCCTTCGCATAGGCTGCCATCAACGATGGGTCGATCGCATATGGCGTCAAACCCCAGCGTTCGGGTTGTGCAACGCGCAGCGAGAGGTTCTCTACCGGGTCCCTTCGCTCCAGTGATCCAGGCGCGCTGGTGGCCTCACTGCTGGACCGACGTGCCAGATAGTTCTGGATGGGAACGCGATCGATGTATCTAAGCTCGACCAGCACCTGCCGTCGGCTGTCCTGCGTGCTGCGCACCGGGCGATTGCCCGGAGGCGCTGCATCGAAATCAGGCCAGAGCACGGTGAGCATGACGCCGCCATCGGCGAGGGGGCCCGTCTGGTTGTAGTAAAGGTTGGCCGGGAACATGAAGCGGTGCGGGCCAAGCCGAGCTTCCACCGGCTGCGTCGTGTAGGTCTGTCCGCCCACCGTACGTGGGCTGGTTGCGCTTTCGGACATGGGGGTTCCGTTCGGGTCCTTTTCCGTGGATGGGGCCTTCGCGCAGGCGGTGGTGCTCAGCACGGCCACCAGGGCGAAGGAGGCAAGCCGGCAAGCCGGTGCTCTGCTCATGGGCGATTCCCTTGCATGATCGAAACGACTATAGAACGGTGGAATGGCAAGCTCCAGTCGCTGCCGGGATCTCGCTCACGCGCAGGGCGATTACTGCACGCTGGCTCACATATTCAGCAAGTCGCGATCGGCCTCCTCTATTCCTCCACCTGCCCCCCATCCCACCTATGCCATCATCCGCCCAGGACCGCAGCACCCATCAAGGCTGAACAGGCATGGAGCAGGCAACACGCTACACCGCAACGCTTTATCTGGCCGCCCCCGGCACCCCGCTGAAAAATGGGGGCATCTCGCCGCGCGGCCATATGTACCTGCAGGTGGCGGCGGGCGACGAGGCCCACAGCTACGGCTTCGCACCGCCGCGTCAGGCGCCGGGCGAAACCCACACCGGCGTGCAGTACGCGCAGGTGCGCCACGACGATGCCGAAGAGCATCTGGACCCGTACTACAGCCGCACTCTGGAAATCACCGAGGAGCATTACGGCTGCCTGCGTGATTTCGCCGAGGAACCGGCCGAGTTCGAATTCGATGTGGATCGCCCGGCCACCATCAACCGCTGCAGCGATTTCGTCTGGGCCGCGCTGCATTACGCCGGCCTGCATCCACTGCCGGCGCCGCTGGACGGCGGCAGCAATCTGGGCGAGTTCGCGGTGCTGTTCAACCTGCCGGAAATCCAGTGCATCGCCGCGCCGTTCCCGGGTAGCGATCTGAATGCTGAAACCCACCATGCGATGCCCGAGCGCGAGGCCGAACACCATCGCCAGGGCGACCGCGCCAGCGATGAGCCGCCGCCGACGCCGATTGAAGTGGCCGGCACGCTGCTGGACCCCTCGCATCCGGACCATCGCCTGTTCGCGCAGCTGATCCAGAAAGTGGCCGAGCTGGACGCCGCGCATGGCCGCCCGTTCGATGCCGCCAGCCAGCGCATCAGCGCCAGCCTGCTGGTGCTGGCCAAGCAGAACAATCTCTCACGCGTGGACCACGTGCTGCTCAGCCAGCCAACCAAGAGCAGCCATGCCGCCGAAAGCATCTTCATCGTGCAGGGCGATCGCAACGACCCGGGGCACCGCCGCGCCAGCATCGCCACCGAGGTGGCGGCCAAGACCGATGTGGCCGATTCGCTGCGCTTGAAGGAGCAGTAATCCGCGCGCCTGCCATACGCGCTCAGACGCACGCCACGCCCCCCCACCTGCTACCATTCCCCCGCTACCCAGCCAGCCCACCCTGCGCAGACAGATGCGGGGCGGGCCGTCGCAGTACGGCCCAGCGAGCCAGGACACCTTCCCGTGCCCATTCAAGGACGCTCGCATGTTCCGTAATCCTCTCTTCCGCTCGGCCGCCCTGGCCGTTGCCGTTTCGCTCAGCCTCGGCGTGCCCTCCGCGTTCGCCGACAACGCACCCGCCGCCAGTGCCACCGCCGCCGTGCAGCGCCAGGCTGTGGCAAAGGGCCTGTACGAGCTGGCCTACAGCCCGAAGCAGAATGCCGTGTTCGTGGCCTCGTCCGGTGGCTTCGGCGATGACGCTGGCCCGGCCCAGGTGCTGCGCCTGAACCCGACCACGCTGGCCGTGGAAACCCGCATCCCGCTGGAGCGCAAAGCGTTCGGCGTGGTGCTGGATGACGCCCACAACCGCCTGTACGTGGGCAACACCGTGGACCTGTCGGTGACCGTGGTCGACACCGCGCAGAACAAGGCCGTCGGCACCATCCAGCTGATGGAGAAGAAGACCGGCAAGGACGGCAAGGCTGCTTACACCCACGACCTGCGCGAACTGGTGGTCGACAGCGCGGCCAACCGCCTGTACGTGACCGGCCACAGCAGCCAGCCAGATGTGAGCAGCGTGCTGTTCGTGATCGATACCACCACGCTGAAGGTGATCAACACCATCGACGGCCTGGGCAATGCCAAGGCGCCGGGCCTGGCGCTGGATGCGGCCAACAAGCGCGTCTACACCAGCAACCTGCTGGCCGATCTGGTGGTGGTGGGTACCGATTCGAACAAGGTGGTGGCACAGCACAAAATCGCCGCCGAGCAGCCGATGAACATCGCGCTGGACCCGGCCGGAAAGCGCCTGTTCGTGACCGACCAGGGCTCGGAATTCCTGCGTGGCTACCAGGCCAAGAGCAGCGGCCTGGTCAGCAAGCATCCGGGCCAGCGCGTGCTGGTGCTCGACCGCAGCACCGGCAAGGAGCTGGCCAGCATCCCGACCGATGCCGGCCCGCTGGGCATCCTGCTGGATGCACCGCGCAAGCGCCTGTACGTGACCAACCGCGAAGCCGGCACGGTGACGGCCTACAACAGTGACAGCTACCAGAAGGTGACCACCTACACGGTGCCGACCCACCCGAACAGCCTGGCGCTGGATGCGAAGAACAACGTGTTGTTCGTGAGCATCAAGAACGGCGAGAAGGATGACAAGGGCGCTGACGAGAGCGTGGCGCGGATTCAGCTGTAAGCGTTCGCGCTGGATTGATGGGGCCCGCATCCTCGGCCGTCGGTCGTGGAGCGGGTCCATTTCCAGTGTTGTAGCTCGTAGAGCGTTGGATTAGGAAGTGTTGCAAAAGCAGGGGGTGGCCGCTTGTTGTAATCGTCTTGCGGCTGTAGCTTCACTGCTTCTGAAACGGGGGCGTTATGAGCGACAACAGGAAGTTCATTGAACTGGCATTTGAGAGGCTGAGCAAAGAGCTTGGGATCTCGAAGAAGTTCGTCGTAGACCTCTACGCTGAAGAGAACTCGTGGAGCTTCACCTCGAAGCTGGCGCAGCTGGTTGAAGGCACCTTCACCCACGCCATCGTTGAAGCGCTGGGAGAGCCGAAGGCCCGACGAGTGGTCAGCAACATGACGCAGGCATCAAGGATCGAGCTGCTGCGCGATCTTGGATACGTCGACACGAAACAGAAGACGCTGTTTCTGGCCGTTGCCGAGATCAGGAATCAGTACATCCACAACGTATCCAATGTTGACAGGACGTTGGCGGACTACATCCGGGCGCAGGAGCCGCGCGATGCAAAGGCGCTTTACAACAAGTTCCGGCCGTTCTTTGTGGGACAGGATAAGGCAATGTCACTGGATGCGTTCATTGCCGACTGCAAGGTACAGATGTTCTATGCCTGTTCGCTGCAGTTGCTGAAGGTCCACGGCGATGTTAGCGGGGACAAGGCCAGGAAGGACCACGAAGCACGCCGTCTTGCCGAGGCAGGCAGGTTGTTGCCGGCGAGGAAGAAGGGCGAGATGTTTCCGTTGGATCGACTGACGGTGAGCAGCTATGTCACCCAGGCCAGAGACATCCTGAAGCGGGAAGGCCTGTTCGTTCCGGAGTTCAAGTAGCAGAGAGAGCAACCGCCTCCGCGCCTTCTTACCCCATCCGCGGCGCAGGATGCTGCATTTCCTGCGCCTGCGCCTCGGCCGGCTGCTGTACACCCAGCCCCAGCTTCTGCATCGATTGCTCCACCGGCGTCTGCGCCGCCACAGCGGTCGGCATCATCGCCCGCAGGTGCGCCGGATTGGCCGGGTCGCCCTGCACCACAAAGATGTTGTGCCCGGCCGGCTGGTTGGCCGTGGCGTTGCTGACCAGCACATGGTCGACCTGCTGCAGGCCCTGCTCGCGGGCGAGCACGGTCAGGCTGGCGGTCAGGCGCTCGCTGGTCTGATCGAACGGGCGACCATGCTGGGCGTCCAGTGTGGCCACGCCCTGGCGGATCTGCTGGTTGAGGCCGTAGTCGGGGTGGTTGGGGGTGATCTCTGCCATGGCGATCGAACGGTAGCGGTGGGTCGTGGTGGGCCCGGTCAGTATAGATCCGGCCCGTGAAGCGCGCCCGAGGGGTCAGTCCGCCGGCCGATGGTCGTAGCTGATCACCCGCTCGGCCAACCAGCGCCCGTCCACGCGGCGCCAGACCTGGATGAAGCGGGCCTGGCCCACCCAGCGATCCACACCGTCCTTGCCGCGTTCATGGAAGCGGTGGTCGCCGATTTCCAGCGCCCGCTCGTCGCGCAAGGGGAACACCTGCAGCGAAGGTTCCACCAGCTCACGGCGCAGGCTCCAGCCGCCCTTGCGCGCATTGCTGCACATGTTGGCCACGCTGCGGCGGAAGTCCTCGCGGTTGCTGGCTGACTTGCCATCCTTGTCATGGAAGAACTCCATGTCTTCGGTGGTCATCGCGGCGGCCTTGTCGGCGTCGCAGGCCTCGAAGGCGACGGCGAACAGCTGGGTGTCGGCCTGGCGGATCTGTTGGCGCAGGTCGTCGGTGGACGGCGCTGTGGCGACGAGGCCGGCAGCCAGCAGGGGCAAGGTAGGCAGCAACATGGCGAGGCTCCAAGGGTGGTTCACGCAGGCTCGCATGGCGTATGGGCCGCTGCAGCCGGCTTCCGATGAAACGGCCCTTCTTCGGAGTGAATGCCCGCATTAGCGGCCCGGCTCCGGCGGCGTCGCCTGTGCAGGCGATGTCATGGCGATCGGCGATTCCGTCACGGTCGCGATAGGGGCCGGCCAATAGCCTGAAAGCCTCCCCTTCCACAGGAGCTCCCATGCCTGCTTCCCGCATCCGCCTGCACGTTGAAGACACCGGTGGTGACGGCCGCCCGGTCATTCTGATCCACGGCTGGCCGCTGTCTGCCGATGCCTGGAAACAACAGGTGTCGATCCTGCGCGATGCGCAGCATCGGGTGATCAGTTACGACCGCCGCGGCTTCGGCCGTTCCGACAAGCCGGCCGAGGGCTACGACTACGACACGCTGGCGGCGGACCTGGCCGGGTTGATCGAGGAGCGTGACCTGCGTGACGTCACCCTGGTCGGCTTCTCGATGGGCGGCGGTGAGGTAGCGCGCTATGTGGCCAACCACGGTCAGGAGCGCCTGCATAGCGTGGTGTTTGCTGCTGCTGTGTCGCCGTATCTGCTGCGCAGTGACGACAATCCGGAAGGCCCGCTCACCCAGGAGAAGGCCGATGAAATGCGCAGCGGTCTGGAGAAGGATCGCGAGGCGTTCTTCGATGGCTTCACCCGCGATTTCTTCAGCGCCCATGGCCAGTTGATGGTGACCGAAGAGACGCGTCAGGCGGCGATCGCGCTGTGCCATCAATCCGACCAGAACGCGGCGCTGGGGTGCATGAAGGCGTTTGCTACCACCGACTTCCGCGAAGACCTGAAGAAGATCACGGTGCCGACCTTGATCCTGCACGGTGACAGCGATGCCATCGTGCCGTTTGAAGGTTCTGGCCAGCGCACGCACCGAGCCATTCCGGGCAGCGAAGTGGTGATCCTTGAAGGCGCGCCGCATGGCTGCAACACCAGTCATGCTGATCACTTCAATCTGGCGCTGTTGAACTTCCTGAAGCAGTAAGCTGCGGCCATGCGTGAACCGAAGACGCCCCCGTGGAAGAAGCCCAATCCCAAGGGCCAGACGTCGCAGCCGTTGTCGCCTGCGCAGAAGGAGGCAGCCCGGCAGCGTGCGGAAGAGAACGGGCGGCGTTATCCCAATCTGGTGGACAACATGTGGGCCGCGAAGCTGCCGCGCGGGTCGTGATCTGAAGAGTCGTGCCATGCTCGACGCTGCATCGTGCCCATCCACGCATGGCGTGGATCTACTGCAACAGCAGCCGAGCATGGGCTCGGCTCTACAGGTCGGCCAGCGGCTTCCAGCCGGGTTCCAGCCAGGGTGAGATCTCGCGCTGGCGGACGTTGATTGACTCCGTCGGCAGCCCAGCCAGGCGCGCAAGCTCCGCACGCAGCCGTGCGGCGTCCACCGGCACGGCCGTAGCCACCTGCAGGCGATCCCCCTGATGCCTCACCTGTACCGGTAGCATGGCGTGCGCATCATGCTCGCCGCCGGTGCGTCCGATCGGGTAGCGCATCGTTACCGGCCGCGACAGTTGCGCCAGTGCTGGCTGCCACGCCTGCAGTACGAGGGGCTGCCCGGCAGCGGGAACATGTCCTTCAGCAATCGTAGCCGGGTAGCCGGTGATGCTCTCGACCATGACCTGGAAGCGCGCGCCATCCGGCACGACCAGCACGGTGGCGATCAACGTGAAGAGCGAAACGAACACCGCTGCGAGGTTCCAGCTGCGCGGCGCGGAGGCCGGGCGCGTTGCGGTACGCAGACCTGGCTTTCGCCGCAGCTTGCGCGCGTAGATGCGCCGGTCCTTCCTGCGCGGGCTGCTGCTGTGCTCGGGCAGGTTCAAGGGAACCCGTGGAAGGCGCGCCACGCGGGCCTTGATCAGGCGCGACAGCAGCATCCAGGCGATCACGAACGCCAGCAGCGGAAGCAGCGTTCGCACCCACAGATACAGCGTGACCATCCACAACACCTCTACATACGACCATCCATGCTCATCCACATCCTACCGGGACCGCGCGCCGGTTGTCGTATCCGCCAGCCGACAAGCACAGGGCGCTTGGTTAGGATGGTCCTTTGTTGTCATGGATGAACCGATGGTCTCTGCTGCTACCCGCTTCTGTCGTATCTGTAGTCCTGGCCCGATCCTGCTGGCACTGCAGGTGGTGGCGCTGCTGGCGGTAGCCCTTGCAGTCGGCTTCTTCCACTACCGTGTGGGACTGCTGCTGGAGCCGGTGGATGACGCATGCGGTGGGCCCGACCCTGTCGCGCGCATGCAGGTGGCCGAACAACTGCTGGCGCGGTCCACTGCGCTTGCACCGTGGCAACCCTTGCAGTGGATTCCGATGGCGGGCGTGGTACTGGCGCTGCTGGGCGCGATGTCGATCAGCGTCTACCGGCTGGGCCGCCTGTCGGAACGCCTGCGACGTGCCAACTGGGGGCTGATGGCGCTGCACGCCGCGATCCTGGCGCTGGCCCTCAGGGCATTGCACCTGTACGACCTGGCATGGACCGGCGTGGCCAAGTTGTCCCCAGCGGCGTGCCTGGTGGAGCTGGGCGAGCAGGGCAGGTTGCCGCTGGCACAGGCACAGCAGGTGGTGTTCGAGATTCTCACCCATGAGCATGCACCGCTGCTGCGCAACCCCGATGATCTTGCCCTGGTGCTGGTCGCGTTGATGCTGATGGCGATGGCTGCGGGATTCATGTTGTGGCGGGCGATCGTGCGCGAACGTCAGGTGCAGTCGCCCGGCCTATAGCGGGTGTGGGACCGGCCGCGCGCCCGCAATCGCGCTAGAGTCAGCACTTCACCCCTGCAAGGATGTGCTGATGCGTTGGTTGCTGCGTGCTGTGCCATTGCTGCTGTGTTCGTTGGCGGTGCACGCCGCCGAGGTGGATCGCCGGATCGCGATGACCATCGACGACCTGCCGTGGGCGCGGGTGGACGAGATCGTTCCGCCGGACCTGCAGTCGCGGCACGAAGCGCTGATGGCCCAGCTTCGCCAGGCGGGTGTGCCGGTGGTCGGCTTCGTCAACGAGAACAAGCTTGAGATCAACGGACACGTGCAGCCCGCGCGGGTGCAGATGCTGCGCGACTGGCTGGACGCCGGGTATGTGCTGGGCAACCACACGTATTCGCACATGGATCTGAACGCCAGGGGGGCGCCTGCGTTCCAGCAGGATTTTCTGCGTGGTGAAACGGTGCTGCGGCCGCTGCTGGCCGAGCGCGGACTGAAACCGCAGTGGATGCGCCATCCCTATCTGCGTGCCGGACGCACACCGGAAGAACGCGCGGAGATGGACGTGTTCTTCAAGCAGCACGGCTACCGCGTGGCACCGGTGACGGTCGACAACGGGGAGTGGGTATGGGCGTTTGCCTATGCCAACGTGATGAACGAGCAGCCCGATTCCCCGGCGCGCGAGGCGACGCTGGCGCAGCTGCGCAAGGGCTATGTGCCGTACATGCTGAACAAGCTGGACTACTACGAGAAGCAGTCGCAGGCGCTGCTGGGCTACGCGCTGCCGCAGGTCTGGCTGATGCATGCCAACGAACTCAATGCAGCCACCTTCGCCGAACTGGTGGCGGCGACGAAGCGGCGCGGCTATCGCTTCATTTCACTGGATGAGGCGATGCGCGATCCTGCTTACGCGCGCGGAGCCGAGGGCTACAGCGGTCGCTATGGCCCGAGCTGGCTGCACCGCTGGGCGATGGCCGAGAAGAAGCCGAAAGACTTCTACGCCGGTGAACCGGAAGTGCCGAAGTGGGTGATGAAGCTGGCGAAGGTTGACTCGGAATGAAGCTCAGCGCCTGACGGCCAGCACGCCGTCCAGCGCCAGCTCGGCCTTGAAACCGGCCTTTTCCAGGCGCTTGGCCACTTCACGTGGCACGTCGCGGCCGCTGGTCAGCTTGTTCGGCGCGCCGGTGTAGTGGAACAGGCGCCCGCCCTTGCGGATGACGCGGGCGAGGTGGTCGTAGAACACCTGCGAGTACAGTTCGCCGGCGATGCCGAAGCGCGGCGGGTCGTGCAGGATCGCGTCGACACTGTTGCTGGCCACCTGTTCGATCTGCTGCGAGACATCGCCGTGGCTGAACTGCAGGCGGCCCCCGGCGGCGGCCGAGTCCGGATCCGGCGACCACGGGTTGAGTGTGCGCAGCCACATCACGTCGGCGTTCTTTTCGAACGAGCGGATCTGGCCCACACCGGCCTCCAGCGCGCAGGCGGCGAAGTAGCCCAGGCCGCCGCAGGTATCGAGGATGACCTTGCCGGCCGGGGCGACCAGCTCGACCTTGCGGCGCGCATCCTCGAACGGTGACAGCTTGGAGGTCGGCAGCATCTTGATGCCGTCGATCTCGAAGGTCGGTGCGCCCCATTCGGTCGGCACCAGCTTGATCAGCGAGCCGCTGTAGCGCGAGATCGGTGCGAAGTCCTCGCCGTCCCAGTAGTACAGCGTGCGGTCCTTCAACTTGCCCGGCCACGGGTAGGCCTGGCCACGGAAGTGGAAGCCGTCGGCATCCAGCACCACGCTGTCCTGGCCGCGGCCAAGGTCGAGCGAGCCCTGCCATTCAGCAGCGCCCTTGTCATGGGCACGGCGCAGGGTGTCAGCGCTGTCGCGGGTCAGCAGGGGGCCGGTGTAATGGGGCACGGCGGGTACCGGGGCGGTTCGGGGGAGGGCATGGTACCGCAGCTGTTGCCGGGGTCACGCGTGGCTGCTGCAGTAGATCCACGCCATGCGTGGATGTAGACGGGAGGAGCCGAGCGTGGGCTCGGCGCTACCGCTGGCTGGTGCAGCTGAAGCCGTGCGTGGCTCCTTCTCCTGAGATCATGTTGACGCCACGCGATGGCTGCATGCCCTGCCGTGCGCACGACCGACGGTGGACCTCCTGGGTTTCCGGTGGCTGCCGATCAAAGTCGTAGCGCAGGCTGCCGTCTTCCTGCATCAGCCAATGCACGGTGACGCGCTCATGGCGACCATCACCGAGATCCCAGTCCAGGGTGCGCATGATCAGGGTCTGGCCATCGGGCAGCTGCCGGACTTCGTCATAGGCACCCTGGGTCTTCGGCGCGCTTACCGCAAGCAGCAGAAACAGCAGCATTGGCATCGCTCCTCAAAGAAGACAGGATGTGCCCATATTGCCCTGAGCCGTCATCAGAATCATTGCGTCTTACGGGCACTTGACCGCGTACACGGGCCCAGCCCCGATCAGCATCAGCGCCATGTAGTCACTATCACTGGCCTTGCCCTTCAGCGTCGCGCCCTTGTTGAAGTGGAAGATGCCGAAGCCACCGGCCATGCGGATCAACGCGCTGTCGATCTGCTCGGCGTCATCGCGGAAGTAGCGGCTGATCTCGCTGCGGGTGGCCTTGTGCAGCGCATTGGGCTCGCGCTGCCACTGGTCGCCGCGGCTGAAGGAGACGAAGTACTGGCCGCCTTCCTTGTCGATGCGGAAATCGGCCGGTTTGCGCGCGCCGGTGGCGAAGCAGCCCTGCAACGGGTCGGCGCTGAAAGGAAGCCCGGCATCACCACTGCAGGCGGTGAGCAGCAGGAGGGCACCGGGCAGCAGCAGGCGGAGCGTGCGCATGGGATGTCCCGACGGGGCAGGTGCGGCTAGTGTAGGCAGCGCACGGGCGTGGTCCGTACAGAAATTCGGCATGGACACAGGGGTATTCGGATGGCGAAGGGCAAGGCACCGTGGTGCGGCGTGGCCAGTTGGCTGGGGATCGTGGTGGGCTGGGGCGCGGGCAGCCTCGCTGCGCAGGCGGCGGTGGCCGCAGGCGGCAATGGCATGGCTGCGGGATTGGGCGTGGGGGTGCTGGGCGCGGCGCTGGTGGGCTGCGGTCTGGCGGTGGCTTCGCGCGTGCGCGGCGAGCGCTGGCCGTGGATCGGCATCGGTGGTGCAGTGCTGAGCGCGCTGCCGCTGCTGATGTACCTGCTGCGGATGATGTTGAAGCTGTAGTTGTAGAGTCGAGCCATGCTCGACTTGTGGGCAACGCAGCCAGGCATGGCCTGGCTCTACTGGTCAGCGGCGGCCGGAGCATGCCATGCCGGCCAGCGGCGGCACTACCCGGCGTGGATCATGCGCTGCGGTGAATCTCAACCGTCACGTGCACCAGCTCCTCATGAATCGCCAGCGCGTTGCGCACGGTATCGGCATCCAGACTGACGTCGCTGGTGACCACGCTGGCGCTGACCGCGTACTTGCCGCGACCCACCTGCCAGACGTGCAGGTCGGCCAGGCGTGCCGGCCACGGGCCCTGTTCGATTACCTCGCGTACTTCGGCCACCACCGGCGCATCCATCTGCGCGTCGAGCAGGATGCGGCCGCTGTCGCGCAGCAGGCCGATCGCCCAGACCGTCACCAGCACGGCGCCGACCAGGCCCATCACCGGGTCCAGCCAGGTCAGGCCCAGCAGCTTGCCGCCAAACAGGGCGACGATGGCCAGCACCGAGGTGGCGGCGTCGGCCAGCACGTGCACGTAGGCCGAGCGCAGGTTGAGGTCGTGACCGTGCGCATGGCCGTGATCGTGGTCGTGCCCGTGCCCGTGATGATGGTCATGGTCATGCCCGTGGTGGTGGTGCGCGTGGCCCGGGCTGTCGTGCAGCCACCAGGCGCAGAGCAGATTCACGCCCAGGCCCACCGCTGCAATGGCGATGGCTTCGTCGTAATGGATCGGTGCCGGCACCCACAGCCGTTCCAGCGATTGCACGGCCATCAGCGCGGCGACGCCGAGCAGGGCGATGGCGCTGGTGTAGCCGGCCAGGATCTCGATCTTCCACGTACCGAAGGCAAAGCGCGGATCGTGCGCGTAGCGGCGCGCGCAGCGGTAGGCGAACACCGAGAGGCCCAGCGCCAGCGCGTGCGAACTCATGTGCCAGCCGTCGGCGAGCACGGCCATGGAGTTGAACCACCAGCCGCCGACGATCTCCACCAACATCATGCTGAAGGTGAGCCACAGGGCGCGGCGGGTGTTGCGTTCAGCCAGCGGGTTGCCGTCGTCGAAGCGGTGTTCGTGGCGACGGGCGGCGGCGAGGGCGTCCAAGTGCATGGCGGCGGGAGCTGGAGTGGATACCCCCATAGGGTATATGATCCCGCCATGGCCCATGTACACAAGAATCGAAAGCAGCTGCTCACCCGGGTACGCCGTATCGCGGGTCAGGTGGCGGCGTTGGAGCAGGCGCTGGACAAGCCCGAGGGGGAAGCGGGGGACTGCGCGGGCGTGCTGGTGCAGGTTGCCGCCGTGCGCGGTGCCGCCCACAGCCTGCTGATGGAGCTGCTGCACGAGCACCTGCAGGAACATGTGGTGGGTGCCGATGACCCGCAGCAGCGGGCGGACGAGGCTGCGGTGCTGGTGGAGCTGCTGCGCCGCTACGGCAAATAGCAGGGGTAGTGCCGGCCGTTGGCCGGCAACTGCAGGTTGCGTCTGGAGCTCATGCGGTTGCCGGCCAGCGGCCGGCACTACCCGTGGCGGTGCCGCGCGTTCCAGATATGCGTGGCGGCCAGCAGCAGGCTGCCGGTGACCGTCATCGGCGTTTCCCAGTCATGTGAGGGCAAGGCCAGCGCGCCGGCCAGCAGCAGGCCGAGCCCGGCGCCGGCGGTGGCCCAGGCCAGCACGGGCAGTGGGTGGCGGCGCTCGGCCCGCCACAGCGCGTAGCCGGTCAGTGGCAGGGCGATGGCCACGAACAGCAGGTGGACCCATTCCGCTTCGGCCCACGTGCCGAACAGGGGCAGTGCGGCGGCCAGCAGGGGCAGCGCCAGGCAGTGCAGCAGGCACAGGCTGGACAGGGCGACCGCGCCGGCATCGAGCAGGGCGGCAGAAGGCGACTTCATCGGGGGAGGTTCCTTGCGCGGCAATTGTTATACAGTAACATTTCCGTTCCGCAGCCAACCCGCTCCGACATGAACACTGTTTCCCGCGCCGACCGTCGCCTTCCGGTCACCGTGCTGTCCGGCTTCCTTGGGGCCGGCAAGACCACCCTGCTCAACCAGATCCTGCGCAACCGCGAGGGCCTGCGCGTGGCGGTCATCGTCAACGACATGAGTGAGGTCAACATCGATGCGCAGCTGGTGCGCGAAGGTGGCGCCGAGCTGCGCCGCACTGAAGAGACGCTGGTGGAGTTCAGCAACGGCTGCATCTGCTGCACGCTGCGCGACGACCTGCTGCAGGAAGTGCAGCGCCTGGCCGAGGCCGGCCGCTATGACTATCTGTTGATCGAGTCGACGGGCATCGGTGAGCCGATGCCGGTGGCGGCCACGTTCGCGGTGCGCGACGAGCACGGCTTCAGCCTGAGTGACATCGCGCGGCTGGACACGATGGTGACGGTGGTCGACGGCAGCGCGTTCCTTGCCGACTTCGGTTCGACCCTGCGCCTGGCCGAGCGCGGCCAGCAGGCCGGGCCGGATGACGACCGAGGAGTGGTCGATCTGCTGTGCGAGCAGGTGGAGTTCGCCGACGTGATCGTGGTCAGCAAGGTCGACCAGGTGGACGACGAGGTGCTGCAGGACACGCTGGCGGTACTGCGTGGCTTGAACCGGGATGCGAAGCTGCTGCTGTCCAGCTTCGGTGATGTGCCGTTGGCCGAGCTGCTGGATACCGGCCGCTTCGACATGGAGCGTGCGCAACGCGCGCCGGGCTGGGTCAAGGAACTGCGGGGCGAGCACACACCGGAAACCGAAGAGTACGGCATCGGCAGCTTCGTCTACCGTTCGCGGCGTCCGTTCCACCCCGCGCGATTCGCCCGCGCGCTGCAGTCGGGCATGCCCGGCGTGATCCGCAGCAAGGGCTGGTTCTGGCTGGCCAACCGCATGGATTGGGTAGGCGAGTTGAACACCGTGGGCGCGGCGACGCGGACGCAGGCGGCGGGCTTCTGGTATGCCGCGCGCGACCGCGTGCGTGCCGGTCTGGAAGACACTGCGCCGTTGTTGCCGCCGACACCGCTGCCTTACAGCGACCTCGGCTGGGCGCGGCAGCAGGCCGATTGCTGGAGCGCACCGTTGCCGGGGCTGGAAGAGTTTCCGGATGCAGCCGCGCACACGGCGATGCAGCGGCTGTGGCACCCATTGTGGGGTGATCGGCGCCAGGAGCTGGTGGTGATTGGTGTGCACATGGATGAGCGTGCGGTGCGCGCGGAGCTGGATGCGTGCCTGCTCAATGACCAGGAGCTGCGGGCGGGGCCTCTGCTGTGGCAGCAGATGCCACAGGCGTTCCCGGTGTGGAAGCGCTGATGGTGCATTGAGGTTTCTTGGGCTGCCGGCCAGCGGCCGGCACTACCCCGGGTCGATACGCCATGCGTGGATGGCCGACATGGTGGAGTCGAGCTTGGCTCGACTCTACAGAAGCGAATCCACGCATGGCGTGGATCTACAAGGCGTCACGCCACTGCCAGCTCTCGGTGCTCACCTGCAGCACCTGGGTCGGCCGCAACGCCTGCAGCAGGTGCCGGTCGTGACTGACCATCACCAGCGCGCCTGGCCATGCCGCAAGCAGTTCCTCCAACGCCTGCAATGCGCTCAGATCCAGTGCATTACCCGGCTCATCCAGCAGCAACAGCTGCGGCGCGGGATCGGCATAGAGCACGCTGGCCAGTGCGCCCTTCACCCGTTCGCCATCGCTGAGGCTGCGGGCGGGACGCTGGATGCGCTGCGCATCCAGTCCCAGCAGCGCGAGCCGGGTGCGCAGATCGCCCGGGTCCGCACCCGGATTGGCCACCTGCACGCTATCGAGGATGCTGCGCTCGCCGGACAATCCCAGCAGCTGCTGGTCGAGCAGGGCCAGTGGCGCATGCCGTTGCACGATGCCGCTGCGTGCAGGCAGCTGGCCGGCCAACACACGCAGCAGGGTCGATTTCCCGCTGCCGTTGTCACCGACCACGGCAATGCGCTGGCCGCGGCGGATCTCCAGCTGCAACGGGGCACTGCAGCCATGTGGCAGCACCAGCGCCTCGGCCTGTAGCAGGCGCGTGCTGCCACGGTCACCCGCACCGGCGAACAGTGCCAGTTCCGGCGCCGCGTGCACCGCCGATGCCGCTGCGCGCAGATGCTCTGCGCTGGCCTGCAGGCGTTCGGACTGCACCTGCTGCGCGCGCCCATGACTGGCTTCGGCACGCTGCTTCTGGCGGCCAAGCAGGATCGGTGCCTGGTTGGCCTGCTTTGCATCACGGTTGCCACGTGCCTGGCGTTGCTGCTGGCGCTCGTGCTGTTCGCGTGCACTGCGTTGCTGCTGCCGATGCTGCGCACGTGCATGGTCAAGCTGGGCGGCGGCGGCTTCACGTTCGGCGGCGCGCACTTCGGCATAGTGCTGCCACGCGCCGCCATAGCGATGCAGGCCACGCCCATCAAGTTCGACAATTTGCTGCATGCGGCCCAGCAACTCGCGATCATGACTGATCACCAGCAGGCCACCGCGCCACTGCTGCAACTGTTCGTACAGCTGTTGGCGATGGCGTGCGTCGAGGTGGTTACTGGGTTCGTCCAGGATCAGCCAGTCGGCACTGCTGGCCCAGGCGCCGGACAGCGCCACCTGCATGGCCTGGCCGCCACTGAGGCGCGCAGCAGGCTGGGCGTGATCGAGATCATCGGGCAAGCCCAGCGCCTGCCACTGCTGCTGCAGGCGTTCGCGTAGGTCCCAGCGCTCGCCTAGGCAGGTGAAGTCGGCCTCATCGACGCTGCCGGCTTCGATGCGTGCGAGCGCGGACAGGGCTTCACCCACACCGGCCAACTCACCGACGGTACCGGTAGGTGGATAGCCCGGTGTGGGCAACAGGAACACGCGGCCACTGCCACGCACCTGGCCACTGTCGGGCAGCAGCCGGCCGGCCAGCAGGCGTGCGAGCACGCTTTTGCCAGCGCCATTGGCACCGACCAGGCCGGTAGCAACCGGTTCGAAGGAAAACGTCAGATCGGAAAACAGCATACGGCCGTCGGCCAATCGATACGACACGCGATCGAGCGTGAGGGAATACGGGGTCATGCGACCTCCATGGATGCCGGGTTCTCCCCTGCGCGCAGGGGCGGGAAGAGTCAGGCCGTCTGTTGTGAAGACGGCGGCATCAATGGCGCATTGGTCGCGAGCCTCTGGGAGGAATGAGCGGCCAGTATAGCGGGGTTGGCTGAATGGTTTGATGGCGCGACTCTACAAAGGCATCCACGCATGGCGTGGATCTACTGTGGGCCGGGCATGGGGTGGATCGATCTCCTACGGCACGGTTTCCAGGCGCGCGCTGACGAAGTCGATGAATACCCGCAGCTTCGGAAGCACGTGGCGGCCGGAGGGCCACAGCAGGTGGAAGATGCCGCAGGAGTGCACATGCTCGTCGAGCACGGTCAGCAGGTGTCCATCGGCCAGTGCATCGCGCACCGAGTGCACCGGCACGAAAGCCAGGCCGATATCGCGCAATGCAAGCGCTACCCGCGCTTCGATGGTATTGGCCACCATGTGTACCGGCAGTTCCTGCGGTGTTTCATGGTCGGGCCAGTGGATCGGCCACAGTTCCAGCTTGCCGGTGCTGGGGAAGCGATAGTGCAGCAGCGTGTGCTGCATCAGATCGGCCGGCGTGCGCGGCGTGCCGCGCCGCTGCAGGTACGCCGGCGAGGCGACGATGCGGCGTGGGAACACGCCCAGGCGTCGAGCGTTCATGCGTGAGTCGCTGGGCTCGCCGACGCGCAGCACGGCATCGAAACCCTCCTCGATGACATCGACCAGGCGGTCGCAGAAATCGAGGTCGAGGCGGATGTCCGGATACGCGGTCATGAACTCGGCCATCAGCGGCAGGGTGAGATCGCCCACCAGCGGCAGGCTGATGCGCAGCGTGCCACTCGGTGCGGCATGCGGTTGCGCCAGCTCGGTGCGTGCGGCATCGCGTTCGTCGAGGATGCGCCGGCAGCGTGCCAGGAACAGCTGGCCCTCGGCGGTGAGGGTGATGCTGCGCGTGCTGCGGTGGAACAGGCGCACGCCCAGTGCCTGTTCCAGCCGGGCAACGCATTTGCCGGCGGCCGAGGCCGAGATGCCCTGCAGGCGCCCGGTCTCGACGAAGCTGCGGGTGTCGGCCGCGTGCACGAAGGTCTGCAGATTGGCGAGGTTGTCCAGGACTGACATGGGCGTGCGGGCAATGAAAGCGGCAGGGTAGGTCGGCGCGGCCGTGGCGGACGGCTCCGCCATCGCAACACTGTGGTGCGAAGTGGTGTGGAGCCCGTTGCGGCCTTGCAGTTCCGGCCATCATGCCGATTGCGGACTGCACGGTCCATGATGCCCGGAGCGGCAACCGGCTTTTTGCACGAGAGCGTGGTGCCTAACGTGGCGGGCCTCTCCCCACGGATCACCGCGATGAACGCTGTTCCTTCCCTTGCACCTGCGCCGACGCTGCCGTCGGTGCAGCGGCTGCTGCAGCAGGTCCACCCACAGCGCCTGGTCGGTACGGTAGTGCTGGTGCGCGAGCACGGTGTGCTGCGCCACGCCAGCGCGACCGGGCTGGCCGATCGCGAGTCGGCCACGCCGATGCTGCGCGACCAGTTGTTCCGGCTGGCATCGGTCAGCAAGCCGCTGTTGACCACGGTGATCCTGCGCCTGGTAGCCGAAGGCGTGCTGGACCTGGATGCGCCGGTACAGCGCTGGCTGCCGGACTTCCGCCCGGCGCTGGCCGATGGCAGGACGCCGCCGATCAGCCTGCGCCAACTGCTCAGCCATAGCAGCGGGCTGGGTTACCGCTTCCTCGAAGCCGATGCGGATGGCCCGTACGCACAGGCCGGCGTCAGCGATGGCATGGATGCGAATCCGCTGACGCTGACCGACAACGTGCATCGCATCGCGCAGGCGCCGCTGCTGTTCGCGCCGGGCAGCCAATGGTTGTACTCGTTGGGCGTGGACGTCGCGGGCGCCGTGGCTGAAGCCGCGACCGGTGAAACGCTGCAGGCATTGTTCGCACGCCTGTTGGCCACGCCGCTGGGCCTGCGCGATACCGCGTTTGCCATCGACGATGCCGCACGGCTGGCCACGCCCTATGTCACCGACGCGCCGCAGCCGCATCGTCTGCAGGAAGGCGAGGTGGTCGCTCCATTCGAGGGTACCGTCGGCATCGAGTACAGCCTCGCGCGCGCCACCGATGCCAGCCGTTTTCCTTCGGCCGGTGCTGGACTGATTGGCAGCGCCGACGAGGTGATGGCGGTGTTGGAGGCCTTGCGCGATGTGCAAGCTTCGAATCTGTTGCCGCCCGCGCTGGTGGCGGCGATGGCCAGCCCGCAGGTGGGCGAGCAGGGGCCGCCGGAACCGGCCGGCTGGGGCTTCGGGTTGGGCTTTGCGGTGCTGCGCGATGCCGCCGCCAGTGGCACGCCGCAGAGCGAAGGCACCTGGCGCTGGGGCGGTGCCTACGGCCATAGCTGGTTTGTCGATCCTGCGCGTGGGCTGAGCGTGGTGGCGCTGACCAACACCCTGTACGAAGGCATGGATGGCGCCTTCGTCGATGAACTGCGTGACGCCGTCTATGCCGATCTGGAGGCTGCACGATGAGCGGCCATGCCATTGATGCGGCGAGTCCTGCCGGCGAAGCTACACACCTGCCGTGGGCCGGCCTGCTGGCGCTTGCAGGTGGCGGCTTCATCACCCTGCTGACCGAGACCCTGCCCGCCGGTGTACTGCGGCCGATGGGCGAGAGCCTGGGCGTGAGTGATGCGGCGGTGGGCCAGCTGGTCAGCGTGTACGCGCTGGGATCGGTGATGGCCGCACTGCCGATGACCGCGTTGACCCAGCGCCTGCCGCGACGCCCCTTGTTGCTGGCCGCCATTGCCGGCTTCGTGGTGGTCAACACGCTGACCGCCGTGAGCAGCAGCTATCCGCTGATCCTTGCCGCGCGTTTCCTGGCCGGTGTGAGTGGTGGCCTGCTGTGGTCGCTGGTGGCCGGCTACGCGGCGCGCATGGTGGTGCCGTCGCTGCAGGGCCGGGCAATTGCGGTGGCGATGGTTGGATCGCCGTTGGCGCTGTCGCTGGGCGTACCGGCGGGCACGTTGCTGGGCCAGCAGATCGGCTGGCGCTGGGCGTTCGCGTTGATGAGCGTGCTGGGGGTCGGCCTGCTGGCGTACGCGCGCTGGGCATTGCCGGCGTTACCGGCGGCCGCGGCCGGTCAGCGCACGTCGTTGGGTACGGTGTGGCGCATGCCCGGCGTGCGCAGCGCGTTGGCGGTAATGGTGCTGTACGTGCTGGCGCACAACGTGCTGTACACCTACATCGAACCGCTGGCGGTGGAGGCCGGCGCCGGCCGGTGGCTGGACCGCCTGCTGCTGGCCTTCGGCGTGGCTGCCATCGTTGGTATCGGCATTGCCGGTTGGGGCGTGGACCGTCATCTGCGCACGCTGGTGTGGGCGGCCGTGATCGGTTTCATTCTTCCGGTGTTGGCCCTGCTGTTGTGGCCAGGACAGGCCACACCGCTGCTGCTGGCAACGATCCTGTGGGGCGTGGCGTTCGGGTCGGTTGCGACCCTGTTCCAGACCGCGCTCGCACGCCGTGCCGGTGCTGCCGCCGACCTGGCGCAGTCGATGCTGGTGACCGGTTGGAACCTGGCGATTGCCGCCGGTGGCGTAGCAGGCGGTGTGCTGCTGCAGGCCAGTGGCCCGAGCCAGCTGGGATGGTTGCCGTTGCTGCTGCTGGCGGTGACCGTGGTGTGGCTGCTGACACGGCCGAAGGCCTGGGCGTAGGCGCAGACCAGACGTTACCGAGGTGCCGGCCAGTGGCCGGCACTAACGTGGTCCACGCCATCCACGCATGGCGTGGATCCACCGAGCGCAGCGACCCGCGTTTGCTTTTGCTTTCTTCTGTTGATTCCGTGGTGGGACGCCGCCGCAATGTGTCCGTGGCCGGGTGGGTGGGTTGCGCAGGGGCGTGAGCCGCATGGATGCGGCGACCGAGCTTACATGGACGTACTTGCAGCGCCCCCTGCGCGACCCATCCACCCGGCCCCAACTGATGGATCCACTGGGCGCGACCCACCACGAGGGGCTCCGCCGTTGGCCGTCCTACTCGATCCCCTCACGCTCGATCGGCACGCTGCGCGGATTCTGCATGTGCTCCCGCGCCGCGCCATAGCGCTGCTGCCGCTTGTGATGGAACACCACGAACTCATCCCGCGGCAGCGGCCGCGAGAACAGCCAACCCTGCGCGAACTCGACCTTCCGGGTATGCAGATACGCCAGCTGTGCCTCGGTCTCCACGCCCTCGGCCACCACCCACAGGCCCAGCTCCTTGGCCATGTCGATGATGTGCGGGGTTACCGGGCTGGTGGCGCTCTCGGTGTCGATCGCATCGATGAATGATTTGTCGATCTTCAACGCGTCCAGCGGCAGCTGTTCCAGGTACTGCAGGCTGGAGAAGCCGACGCCGAAATCGTCAATGGCCACGCTGTGCCCGGCCCGACGCGCCTGCGCCAGCATCGTGCGGGCGCGGTCCAGATCCAGGAAGCCGCGCTCGGTGGCCTCCATCCAGATCTGCTGCGGCAGGATGCCGCTGCCGGCCATGTGCTTGGAGATCATCTTCAGCGCACGGCCGCTGCTGATATCTTCGGCGGCCAGGTTGATCGCGATGTGCGCGCTGCGGTCGGCCACCAGAAGTTCACGCATGTCGCGCACCACGTTCTCGATCACCAGATCGGTGACCGCGCCGATCATGCCGGCCTCTTCGGCCAGCGGAATGAACAGGTCCGGCCGCACCTGGGTGCCATCCGGGCGCTGCCAGCGCACCAGCGCTTCGGCGCCGACGCAGATGCCGGTATCCAGCTCGATGATCGGCTGGTAGTGCAGGTACAGCTCGCGGCGGCGGATCGCTGTGGCCAGCTCGCCGCGCAGGGACAGGCGGCGGCGCGACAGCCAGATCACCAGGCCGGCACCGGCAGCGGCCAGCAGAACGCCGATCGGCACGAACAGCCACGCCTGCTGGCGGAAGGTCGCGGCAAGCGCGGTACGCGGCATGGTCGCGATCGCCAACCACTCTTCGTTGCGGGCGGTGGCATACAGGGTGTGGTGGTCCAGGCCTTCATCGGGGGCGCGCAGCAGGGTCTCCAGCAATGCCGGATCCATGCCGTCCTGCCTGGCCAGGAGACGCCCATCGGGGCTGGCCAGGGCAAGGCGCACGTTCGGGTCGGCGATGACATCGACGAAGCGGCGCGGATCGACCAGCACGTCGTAGTTGCCGTACAGGAACGACAGGACCTGGCGCCGTCCGCTGGCCTCGGGGCGCACATCCACGGCGATGCCGGCGCCATCACTGGTGACGTGGTCGGCCTTGGGCTGGTTGACGTCGGACAGGAACGGCCCCCACGACGTACAGCGCAGCTTGCCACCCTCGAAGTAGCCCATCTGGTCGACCGACGGCGAGGTCATCACCAGCGTCTGCATGCGCCGGATATGCTCGGGCCCGCAGGCGTCGTGGGCGCCGACCTCGGCCGACTGCAGTGCCGCCAGCGCTTCCTGGTAGGACTGGTCGGCGCGGCGCAGGGCGCGACCGGCGATGTCGCGCAGCCGCTGCTGCTCGACGCTGACTGCACGGTCCCAGGTGGCATAGGCCATCACCGCGATCGGCACGGCCGCGGCCAGCAGCGCCAGCGCGGTGCCACCAATGATCACGCGCAGCCGACTCAAGGCCGGAGCTCCAGCGGGGCGGGCAGGGCAGGGCACATGGTCGGGCCGATCCTTGGGCAGGTGCGGCTATCTGAGCATGACGCCGGGCCGGGCGGAATGGGACGAATCCGGTATTCGGTCACAATGTGATGAAAGCGACCATGATTGTCGCAATCGGGCCGTCCAGCGCTGGCGCTCCGGGCCGGGGAGGACTAACGTCGAACGCTTCGCCCGCCCCAGTGCACGCCCATGACCGAGCCCGCAACGCCCCCCGAGCACCTGCGCCGCAGCCTGTCCAACCGCCACCTGCAGCTGATCGCCATCGGCGGTGCCATCGGCACCGGCCTGTTCATGGGCTCGGGCAAGACCATCAGCCTGGCCGGCCCGTCCATCGTCTTCGTCTACCTGATCATCGGCGCGATGCTGTTCTTCGTGATGCGCGCGATGGGCGAGCTGCTGCTGTCCAACCTGCAGTACAAATCCTTCATCGATTTCTCCACCGATCTGCTCGGTCCCTGGGCCGGCTTCTTCTGTGGATGGACGTACTGGTTCTGCTGGATCGTTACCGCCATCGCCGACGTGATCGCGATTGCCGCCTACGCGCAGTTCTGGTTCCCTGGCCTAGATGCGTGGATACCGGCACTGGCCTGCGTGCTGCTCTTGCTGGCACTGAACCTGGTGACGGTGAAGCTGTTCGGCGAGATGGAATTCTGGTTCGCGCTGATCAAGATCGTGGCGATCTGTGCACTGATCATCACCGGCGCCGGGCTGGTGGCGTGGGGCTTCACCTCGCCCAGTGGCCACACCGCGTCGTTGTCGAACCTGTGGAATGACGGCGGCATGTTCCCGATGGGCCTGGTCGGTTTCTTCGCCGGTTTCCAGATCGCGGTGTTCGCTTTCGTCGGCATCGAGCTGGTAGGTACCACCGCCGCTGAAACCGCAGACCCCGAGCGCAACCTGCCGAAGGCGATCAACTCGATCCCGGTGCGCATCATCATCTTCTACGTGCTGGCGCTGATCGCGATCATGGCGGTCACCCCGTGGCGCCAGGTCGTGCCGGACAAGAGCCCGTTCGTGCAGCTGTTCGTGCTGGCCGGCATTCCCGCCGCGGCCAGCCTGATCAACTTCGTGGTGCTGACCTCGGCCACGTCCTCGGCCAACAGCGGCATCTTCTCTACCAGCCGCATGCTGTACGGTCTGGCCGAAGAGGGCCACGCACCGCGCGGGTTGTCGAAGTTGTCACGCGCCGCAGTGCCCGCCCGTGGCCTGCTGTTCTCGTGCCTGTGCCTGCTGGGCGGCACGTTGCTGATCTACCTGATCCCGAACCTGGTGACCGCCTTCACCCTGGTGACGACGCTGGCCACCGTGCTCTTCATCTTCGTCTGGTCGCTGATCCTGGTGGCCTACATGGCCTACCGCCGCCGCTACCCGGAACGCCACGCCGCCTCGATCTTCAAGATGCCCGGCGGCGTCGCCATGTGCTGGGCCTGCCTGGTGTTCTTCGCCGCCGTGCTGGTGCTGCTGAGCCTGCAGGCCGACACCCGCCAGGCGCTGGTCGCCAGCCCGGTGTGGTTCGTGCTGTTGGGCGTGGGGTACTGGGTGCGGCGGAGGACCGCGAAGTAACCCAGCATTTGCGTTCCATCGATTGATCCAGAGATCTCTCTGGAGTGGGGTCAGAGACCGTTGCGCAGCAACGGGATCCGACCCCCGCAGGAAATCGGCCGTTGCCGTTGCTGTTGAGGTTGCCGGCCAGCGGCCAGCACTACCACGGGTGCAGGCCGCAGCCCTGCCGACCCCCATTCACCCAACATTAGCGGGCGCGGCCGGATGATCCGGCCGCCATGTCCCGTCGCCCTCTCCTGCTTGCGCTGTTGCTGCTGCCCAGCCTGTGGCCCGGGCTGGCCGCCGCGCGCACCGTCTACCGCTGCGTGCAGGGCAACACCGTCAGCCTGGCCACCGCGCCGGAACCCGGTTCACGCTGCACCCCGAAGGAAATCGACGACAACGCCATCCAGACCCCGAATCTGTGGGGCAACATGGGCGTGTTCAGCGGCGTGCTGTACGAGCGCGAGCAGGATGGCGCGCTGGTCTACTCCACCCGCAACCTGCCCGGCTCGCGGGTGTTCCTGAAGTTCACCATGGCCACGCCGCCGGGTGAGCCTGCCCACGAAGGCCTGGGCAAGGTGGGCAAGCCGCAGCTGGCGCAGCATGCCAAACAGTTCAAGGCCGCCGCCAAGGCCACCGGCGTGGATGATGCGTGGCTGCGCGCGATCGCCCATGCCGAAAGCAACTTCGATGCGCTGGCGGTGTCCAGCAAAGGCGCACAGGGCGTGATGCAGTTGATGCCGGACACCGCGCAGGAGTACGGGGTGAATGATCCGTTCTCGCCGCAGCAGTCGATCGATGGCGGCGCCCGCTACATGCGCGCGTTGCTGCGTCGCTACAACGGTGATCGGCCGCTGGCAGCGGCCGCTTACAACGCCGGCATCGGCGCGGTCACCCGCTACAAGGGCGTGCCGCCCTATGCCGAAACCCTGGCCTATGTGGACAAGGTGATGGTCCTGTACGCACGCTACCGCGAGGCGATGGGCATCCGTACCGAGGTGCCGGCGCGCTAGGCGGGTGGTGCTGCACGCACGTGGTTCTACATGGGAGCTTGCTCAGCGCGAGGTGGAGGTGCTGACCAGTTCGTAGCGTTCGATGCGGCCCAGGCGGGCAACCTCGGCCTGCACGTCGGCGCGCTGCTTCAGCGCACGCCAGGCCGCATCGATCTTCACGTCACCGGGCAGCGACGGATAGGTGCGCATGTCCTGCAGGCTGGCCAGCGTTTCACCGCGTTCAACGGGTGAGCGCAACTGTTCGATCAGCACGGCAGCTGCGCCGTCGAGATTGCCCTCGTCCAGCAGCATCTCGCGCTGGAACAGGCGCGCGTCATCGCCCTGGGCCAGGATCGCTGCACGCGCGGCCTGTTCGGCCTTGGCATCGCCACGTTCACGGGCGGCAACGAACTGCAGCAGTGCCTGGGCCGCCTTGCCGTAACCGGCCAGGCCCGGCATCTCATTCACTGCCGTGGCGGCATCCTGCATGCGGCCCAGCGAACTGAACACGAAGCCGACGTTGAACTGGTGCTCGGCACCATCGGGGCCCAGTGCACCGATGCGTGCGGCCAGCTTGGCTGCCGCCAGCGCATCCTCGTTGCGGCCCAGCCGGCGCAGCGCGGTGAGCCGGCTGTTGAGCAGCCATGCCACCCATTCGGCTTCCGCCGCCGAAGGCGCCTCGCCTTCGGCGGCCGCAGCGGCCATGCCATCGGTCAGCGCCAGCACTTCCTCGTTGCGGTCCAGCATCAGCAGCGTGCTGCTGAACTCGGCCATGCGCGCGTCCAGCGCCCGGTCGAGCAGGCCGGAAACCCGTAGTTCGTCGAGGTGCTTCTGTGCAGCCTGCACGGGATCAAAGCGCGGGTTGGCGCGGTCGACATAGGGATCGAAGCGCTTGTCACTGCGCAGCCGGATGATTTCGGCGGGCGCGGAGATGCGGGCCAGGGTCGCGGGGATGGCCTCGCCACGGCCGTTGTCGGCCTGCAGCGTGGCCAGTGCCAGCCACAGTCCGGTGGGTTCCAGACCGCCGCTCTTCCAGCCGTTGTCGAACAGTGCCTGCAGCAGTTCCATACGCTGCTGCGGCTGGTCCCGCAGGCGGAACTGCAGGTAGTTGATCGCGTGGTGGTCCACCGGCAACGGTGCGTCGGCATGCTTCAGCGCCTGCACCAGGTGCTTGGTGGCAGGCGCCGGTTGGTTCTCGGACAGTTCCACCGAGACCAGGGTCAGCAGGATCTGCGCATCGTCCGGCAGTGCCTCCTGCGCGCGCTGCAGATAGCGGCGAGCCTGGTCCGGCTTCTTCTGCACCATCGCGGTCCAGCCGGCCACCTGCGCGGCGCGGCCGCGATGTTCAGCATCGAAGTCATCCAGCATCGGATCTTCCATCAGCCGTTCCATCGCGATCAGTGCGCCCAGCGTGTTGCCACTGCGTGACTGCTGGATCGCCTCATCCCATCGCGTGGCATAGGCCTGGTGCATCGCATCGGCGGTGACTGACGGCTTCTGTGGTGCCACCGAGATCGAGGCGGAGGCCGGCGTGCTGGCCAGTGCGGCCACCAGCAGGGCGGCGAGGGGGAAGATGCGGGGCATGGAGGATCTCCATCCGTGGGAAGAGCATTGAACCCGCTGTAGCCAGGGAGAACAAGCGCGACGCATGGAACTCTGGTATCCGGCAGTACGTTTGGCCGTGGCGGATCCTGCGTTCAGCGTCTATTGTCGGTGTCTCTTCAGACAGCAGGCAGGCAGCGCAGCACGATGGCACGGTGGCAATGGATGGCGGCAGGCGTAGCGTTGGCGACCGTAGTGGCACTGGCCGCGACCTGGTGGGAGACGCCGCTGCATACGCCGGCTGAACCGGCAGGTCCGGTTCCAACGCCGCTGGCGTGGACCGCGCAGATCGAGCCGCTGGCCGGCGATGGCCACCCGGGTGACCGCGATGGCGCGTCCGCGCAGGCGCGTTTCGCCGATCCGTACGCGTTGCTGCGCAGTGCCGATGGCAGCGTCTATTTCACCGATGCCGGTGACAACAACCGGATCCGTCGCCGACTTCCCGATGGCCGCGTCGAAACGGTGGCCGGGCAGGGCGAGGGGCGTATCGATGGCCCTGCACTGCAGGCCAGTTTCAATACGCCCTCGGGCATCGCCGCCGACGCGCAGGGCAACCTGTATGTGGCCGACACCGGCAACCACGCGATCCGCCGTATCGGCACCGATGGCCAGGTGACCACGCTGGCCGGTGGCGAACAGGGCTACGCCGATGGCCCTGCCGCGCAGGCGCGCTTCGATGCACCGATGGGCATCGCGGTGGACGCGCAGGGCCAGGTCTATGTGGCCGACACCTTCAACGACCGCATCCGGGTGATCGGTACCGACGGCAACGTGCGTACCCTGGCCGGCGGCGAGCGCCCGGGGCTGGCCGATGGCCTGGGCGCCGCGGCGCGCTTCGATACCCCGGTGGCGCTGGCCTTCGATGCGCACGGCGCGTTGCTGGTGGCCGACCTGTTCAACAACGCGGTGCGTCGGGTCGGTGCCGACGGCACGGTCAGCACGCTGCTGGGCGATGGCGGCGTGATCAATGGGCCGCTGTCGCTGGCCACCACGCACGACGGCGTGCTGTACGTGGGTGACCTTGATGGACGCATCGTGCAGGTGACGCCGCAGGGCCACCAGATCGCGCTGGTGGGCAACGGCCGCCTGCCGCGCCTGGCCCGCCCCAGTGGCCTGGCGATGGATGCCGATGGCAGCGTGCTGGTGGCCGATTCTGCCAGCTATCGCCTGCACCGCCTGCGCCCGCTGCCGGTGGGTGACCTGCCGGCACCGGCGCTGGTCGGGCCCGCTGCCGATGCAGCATTGCCGGACACCGGTGGGCGCTGGCCATTGGCACCCCAGGATGGCTGGCATGAAGTGGTCGGCACGCTGGGCGAGGTGCGCGGCAACTTCAAGGGCGAGAGCCGCCACCACCTGCACGGCGGTTTCGATGTGCGCGGCGATGTCGGCCAGACCGTGCTGGCGATCGCCGATGGCAAGATCAGCAGCCCGGTAGCGGCGTGGAGCCTGGGTGGGCAGGCCGAGGGCCTGGTCGTGGACCGCCTCAAGTACATCCACATGCGGGTCGGCCGCACACCGCGCGACCAGCCGTTCGATGCGCGCTGGCAGGCGCTGTACGACGAACAGGGCAAGCTGGAGCGGATGCGGGTGCGTCGCGGCACGCGCATCCACGTCGGCGATCGCCTGGGCAGCATCAACAACCAGGCGCACGTGCACCTGGCGGTGGGCACCGGCGGCTTCGAAACCAACGCCGTGGCGCTGGGCTTCCACAACTACGCCGACCACTTCGCACCGCGCATCACCGATGTGGCGCTGCTGGACGACAACGACCAACCGCTGGCGGCGGGCAGCGACGGCGTGGTGATGCTGGCGCGGCAGGGACGTGGCGTGCAGATCGTGGTCGAGGCCTGGGACCAGGTTGATAACAACCTGCCGCGGCGCCGGCTGGGCATGTACCAGGTGGGCTACCAGATCCTCGATGCTGCCGGGCAGCCGCTGCAGGGCTATGAGCAGCCGCGCTGGAACATCGTGTTCAACCGCATGCCGCCGCAGACCGAAGCGGTGCGCGTGGCCTACGCACCGGACAGCGGCATCACCGTGCATGGCAGCGCGGTGACCCGTTTCCGCTACCTGGCGACCAACACCGTGCGCGATGGCCTGATGGAAACCGGCCGCTGGCAGCCGGCAGCGCTCCCGCCGGGCGAGTACGTCGTGCGTGCCAGCGTGCGCGACTACAGCGGCAACGAAGGCGTGGGCCCGCGCGAGATCAGAGTACGGTTGCTGCCATAGCCGCAGCCGGGGCGCCGCAGCGTTCGCGCTCGGCGTCCATGTCTTCCAGCGGCCGCACCTCGATGCTGCCGAAGCGTGCCCACGGGAAATCGCGGGCGATGCGCATGGCTTCGTCGCGGTCGCGGGCGACGATCAGGTTGAAGCCGGCCAGCAGTTCGCGGGTTTCGGCGAACGGGCCATCCAATACACGGCTGTGGCCATCGCGCACGCGCAGGGTCTGCGCGGTGTCGACCGGCTGCAGCTTCTGCGCGGCCAGCAGAGTGCCTTCCGCCTGCAGTTTGTCGGCGTGGGCGAGGCAGTCGCGCATCAGCGCGTTGAATTCTTCGGTGGGTAGGGCCTGCAGCAGGGCAGGCTCGATGTAGATCAGAAGCAGGTACTGCTGCATGGCACGGTCCTGGCGGGGGCGGGGTGTCCATGATGGCGCAGGTTTGCCTGCCGGCATGCTGCAGCGCGAAAAGCCGCCTGCGGCGGGCGATCGGCGAACGGCGGAGCCCCTCCGTGGTGGGGTGGGTTGGTCGCTGAAAGCTCGGGTTCTTGGATTTGGCCGGGTGGGGAGGCAGGGCAGGGGGCGCTGCAAGTACGTCCATGTAAGCTCGGTCGCCGCATCCATGCGGCTCACGCCCCTGCCCTGCCTCCCCACCCGGCCTTGGACAGATCTCTGCGGCTGACCCACCACGGGAGATCAACAACAAGAGCAAAAGCGGGTCGCTCCGCTCGCAAAGCCGAGGTCGCCAGCCACCCGCTGTTGCTGTTGCTTCTGCCTTTTTTCTTGATCTTCCCGTGGTGGTTCGGCCACCGGAATCTGTCTGGGGCCGGGCGGGTGGGGTTGGCGGGGTATCCGCGGCATGGATGCCGCGGCTAAGCCCCCATGGACGGGTTTACGGCGTCCCCGCCAATCCCACCCGCCCGGCCCACCCACAGGAAACCAGCTTTCAGCGACCAACCCACCCACCACGGAGGGGCTCCGCCGTTCGCCGACTCCCGCCGAAGGCGCGCTTTCCACGGAAGAAATAATTTTCAAAAGACGTGTCGATTCCCAGCCCCCTGGTTCGTTGTACCCAGTGAAGGGCACGCACCACGCGTCCCCACGGGAGACCGCAATGAAAGTGATGGTGATCGTGAAGGCCAACGCCGACTCCGAAGCCGGCCGCATGCCCAGCGAACAGGAACTGTCCGAAATGGGCGCCTTCAACGAACAACTCGTGGCCGCCGGCATCATGCTGGCCGGTGAAGGCCTGCACGCCACCCAGCGCGGTCGCCGCATTCATTTCGGCAGTGGCGCGCCCAAGGTCGAGGCCGGTCCGTTTGGCCCCGCCAGCGAGCAGATCGCCGGCTTCTGGCTGTGGGACGTGCGTTCGCTGGATGAGGCCGTCGAGTGGGCCAGCCGCGCGCCGTTCAACAGTGGCGGCACGCTGGAGCTGCGCCCGCTGATCTCCGCCGAGGATTTCGGCGAGGCCTTCACCCCCGAATTACAGCAGCAGGAACAGCGTCTGCGTGCACAGCTGGAAGGTTGACCCGATTCATCTCCCTGCCGGGCACGGCCCGGCACTACCACCCTGAACCACACCACGGAGTATTGCCATGAGACTGATTCCCTTCCTCGGCTTCAGCGGCCAGGCCCATGAGGCGATGGCGTTCTATGCAAAGGCACTCGGTGGCCAGGTCACCTCGGAAATGAAATACCGCGACATGCCGCCCTCCGATGGCTCGCCGGGCTGCAACGAGATGCCGCCGGAAACCCTGGACCACGTTGCGCACAGCCAGCTGGAGATCGGCAACGCCATCGTGATGGCGGCCGACGGCCCCGGCGGCGGCGAGGGTGGCTCGACCACCATCAATGTCGACGTCGACAGCATCGAAGAAGCCGAACGCGTGTTCGCCGCGCTGGCCGACGGTGGCCAGGTGCAGATGCCGATCGCCGAAACGTTCTGGGCGCACCGCTGGGGCATGTTGATCGACCGCTACGGCAAGCCGTGGATGGTCAACTGCATGAAGCAGCCCTGATCCCTCTTCTTTTCATCCACAAGGAGCTTCACCGATGAATGCACCGCAACCGCAGATGATCTTCGTCAATCTTCCGGTGAAGGACCTGGAGAAATCCAAGGCCTTCTTCACCGCGCTGGGCTACAGCTTCAATCCAACTTACACCAACGATGACGCGGCAGGCATGGTCATCAGCGAGAGCATCTACGTGATGCTGCTGACCCAACCTTTTTTCCAGCAGTTCACCAACAAGCCGATTGCCGATGCGCACACCCACACGGAAGTGATCAACGCACTCTCGGCACCCAGTCGCAAGGCAGTTGACGAGTTGGTGGACAAGGCACTGGCCGCCGGCGGCAGCGAACCGCAGCCGGCGCGCGACCTGGGCTTCATGTACCAGCGCGGCTTCCAGGATCTGGATGGCCATCTCTGGGAAATCGCACACATGGACGGCGAGCCGGGCTGACGGCCGCCGCAGGGAGAATCCTCATGGCTTACGTGGATGCTTACGTGCTGCCGTGCCCCCAGGACAAGGTGGCGGCCTACCGCCGCCTTGCCCGCAAGGCCGGTGCGGTGTGGAAGGACCATGGCGCGCTGCAGTACATGGAATGCGTGGCTGACGATGTGGAACCGGGAAAGAGCACGTCGTTTCCGCGTGCGGTCAAGGCCAAACCTGGCGAAACGGTGATCGTCGCCTTCGTGGTGTTCCGTTCGCGCGCGGCGCGCGACCGTATCAACGCGAAAGTAATGGCGGACCCGCGGCTGGCGTCACTGGGCCCGAAGGACATGCCGTTCGATACCAAGCGCATGTTCTGGGGTGGCTTCAAGCCGATAGTTGAAGCGTGAGCTGCGGCGCTTGTGCGGGCCGGGCGTGCGTGCTGTGATCGGCGCATGCTCGAGCCCGCACTGACGCAGCGTCTGGAAACCCTCTGGCGGATGGAGTCGCCGGTGTTGATCGCGCGCCTGGCGCGGCTGCTCGGGGGCGATGTCGGCCGCGCCGAGGAGCTGGCCCAGGACACCTGGCTGGCCGCGCTGGAGCGCTGGCCGGAGCAGGGCATCCCGGACAACCCCGGAGCCTGGCTGATGACCACTGCGCGCAACCGTGCCATTGATGTGCTGCGCCAGCACCAGCGGGTGGCGCAGCAGCATGCGCAGTGGGGCGAGGAGCTGCATCCGGCACCCTTGCCAGCACCGGACGACAGCCAGGCGCTGGAAGATGATCTGGGTGACGACCTGCTGCGGCTGATGTTCGTGGCCTGCCATCCGGTGCTGCCGGCCGACGCACGGGTGGCACTGACCCTGCGCCTGCTTGGTGGCCTGACCACCGTGGAGATCGCGCGCGCGTTCCTGCAACCCGAACCGACCATTGCGCAGCGCATCGTTCGTGCCAAGCGCACGCTGGCGCAGAAGCAGGTGCCCTACGAGGTCCCGCGTGCTGACGCGATGCCCGAGCGGCTCACTTCGGTGCTGGAGGCGATCTACCTGGTGTTCAACGAAGGCTATGCGGCCAGTGCCGGTGATGACTGGATGCGTCCGGCGCTGTGCGAGGAGGCATTGCGGCTCGCGCGCATCCTGGCGCACCGGCTGCCGGTGCCGCCGGTGCTGGGCCTGCTGGCGCTGATGGAGCTGCAGGCCTCGCGTGCCGCGGCACGGACCGATGCGCAGGGCGTGCCGGTACTGCTGGACCAGCAGAACCGCGCGCGCTGGGACTGGCTGCAGATTGAACGCGGGCAGCAGGTGCTGGCGCGCGCTCTGGCCGCCGGTGGCGCTGATGATCCCTATGTACTGCAGGCGCGTATCGCAGCGTGCCATGCAGCGGCGCGCCGCCCCGAGGATACCGACTGGCCGCGCATCGCAGCGCTCTATACGCAGCTGCTGCAGGTGCAGCCTTCGCCAGTTGTCGCATTGAACCGCGTGGTGGCGATACTGCGCAGCGACGGTGCCTTCGCGGCGTGGGCGCAGCTGCAGCCGTTACTGGTGGACGCGCGACTGCGCGAGTACGCGCCGCTGCAGGTGGTGCGCGGGGAGCTACTACAGGCGCTGGGGCGCGACCTGGATGCACGTCACGCTTTTGCGGAAGCCGCCAGACTCAGCCAGAACCAGGCAGAGCGGGGCCTGCTGCGGCAACGGGCCGGCCTGCCTCCCACGGAGTGACCTCGACGAAGGCAGCACTTGTCGGCGGGCCCGCGAGCCGTTATGTTTCGCGCCCAGCGGACGCGTCAGCGTCCACTTTCCATGCGTATTGACCGAGGAGCGGTTGGATGTATTCAAGGACGAAGAGCGCATCGCGCGCTTTTGCGCGCCTGCTTGCCTGTGCCCTGTGCCTGGCCGTATGGCCGATGGCCATACAGGCGGCAGACAAATCACAGCAGGCCTATTGGGCCGGTTTTGCCTATACCGCTGATGCCGCTGCCGTGCAGGCGACCACGCCGCATGCGCATGCGGTGCTGGAACAGGGCGGCCTGATCCCGTTGAACCAGGCCCTGGCACAGTCGCTCAAGCGCCGCGCCCCGGCCCACCTGCAGCTGATCGACCAGCCGGTGGCGATGCTCGACGGCACCACCAGTGCGACAGTGCTGGCCGCGGCACTGGACCGCGAACTGGTCTCGGTCGAGCCGATCGGTGACCAGTACAAGGTGCTGGTGGAAGTGGCGCTGCAGGCGCTGTTCTTCGATTTCCGCGAGCGCCAGGTGATCGCGTCCTATCCGCTTACCCTGCAGCGCATCGACGTGCAGGATTACCGGCCGGACAACGACGATATCGACGCGATCGTCGCCGATCTGCTATATGGCAGCGCCGATACCAGCCTGTCGCAGGTGCTGGCTGCCAGCCTCGCCCAGGCCAGGCTGCCCGATGCCGCCGTGCGTCGCCTGCAGGTCGGTGGCGTAACCCTGTCCGACGCGGTCCGCGCCAAGCTGCCCGACCCGAAGTGGGAAGCCCCGCTGCGCGCCACGCTGGCCCATGAGCTGTCCAAGACGCTGTCGTCCAATACCGGCGTCGGCCTGCTGCCGCCGGCCTCGGGCCAGGCGATCGGTGGTGCGATGGCGGCGCGCTTTGCCGACGGCAAGGTCTACCAGCTGAAGATTCCCGAGCCGGACTACGTCATCAACCTGCAGGTGGATGCGCTGAAGAACGGCGTGATCGAAGAAACCCCGGCGATGAAGACGATGCTGTTCGGCGCGTTCTTCACCGCCAAGGTGACCGAGCCGTTCTCCGGCAAGGTCTATTTCGAACAGCCGCTGCGCAAGGGTGCCACCAAGGTGGTGCCGGTCACGCAGTGGCAGGTCGACCAGTGGTCGGCCAGCTACGAAACCCTGCTGGCCGGCTTCGACGCCTTCGCCGGCGCCGCCGCCAAGCGCGCCGATTCGCGCGGCTGGCTGGACGAACAGAAGCCGGGCGGCCGCCCGTTGCAGCAGCAGACCCAAGCCCTCCAGGAGTTGATCAAGTCATGTCGTTGATGCGTACCATCCTGCTCATCCTCATCGCCCTGGTGGTGGCCTCCCCGGTCGCTGCACAGACCGCCAGTTCACGCGGTACCGGTTCGGCCAGCTACGGCCTGCGCCTGAGTGCCGACACCCGTGCCCAGGCCCTGAACAAGGCCAAGGTCAATGCACTGGAGGCGTACATCGCCGAAACCGGTGCGGCCAAGCTGCGCCTGTTCGAAGCACGTCGCTCCGAGTTCATCGGCGAGATCGACCGCTACGTGCTCAGCGCCGTGCAGCTGTCGGACACCGAAGACAAGAAGGCCAAGACCTACACCGTCACCGTCCGCGCCGAGATCAACACCACGCTGCTGCAGACCAAGCTGGATGCCGGCTCGGCCGTCGCCGGTGCCACCGCCGCGCAGCGCTCGCTGCTGACCTTCCTGTTCATGGCGCGCTCGCAGGACACCGTGCAGTCGTTCCAGGACAAGGAATACCGCCGCGTCGACGCCAGCAGCAGCTACAGCGAGAACACCCGTGAAGGCGACAGCTTCCGCGGCAACTCGGTCAGCACCAACGGCAGCATCAACCAGAACGGTTCGATGTCGGTCACCAGCGGCGGCAGCACCACCCAGCGCAGCGACAACATCAGCTGGAAGGTGGCCAACGCCGCCGAAGTGAACACCGCGATGACCGGTGCCTTCAGCGCCGCCGGCTACGAAGTGGTTGAAGCCGAATACGTGGAAGGCGAGTCGCGCGGTCTGCTCAGCATCGAGCGTATCCGCAAGGACTTCAGCACCGGCAACGACCTGGCCCCGGCCACCCTGCGTGATACCGCCAACGGCATCCGTGCGGCCAACATCCCGTACATCGCCGTCGGCACCCTCGACGTCGGCATGCGCGACCGTGACCCGGCCAGCGGCAACACCCGCGTGTTCGTCACGGTCACCGGCAAGGTGCTGGATGTGACTGGTCGCTTCCCGCGCACCGTGTCGTCGGTGGGCCCGGTGCAGTTCTCCGGTACCGGCCCGAACGAAACCGTCGCCCGTACCAACGCGCTGCAGCTGGCGGCTGAAAAGGCTGCCCAGCAGATGATCAACGAACTGAACGTCAAGGCAGTTCGTTGATCCGCCACCCCGGTGGGTGCCGAGCTCGCTCGGCATCGCCCTGGGGTTACCGATTTCCCACGTGCCGCTTCGCGGCCGTCTCTCCCAAAAGGACACTCACATGATCCGCAATACCGCTCTTGTCGTGGCCATCGCTGCCGCCACCCTGTCGATGCCGGCCCACGCTGGCCTGGGCAAGCTGAAGGACCTGGCTGGCGCCGCTACCGGCACCTCCAGCAGCAGCGCCTCCAGCGCCGCCGCTCCGGACGAAGCCGCGCAGGAAGCGCTGGTGCGTCGTTTCGTCAGTTCGCAGTCGCACTCGCTGCAGGCCCAGACCTCGTTTGCCCGCGCCTTCGGCCTGGCCGAGCAGGTGCAGCTGCTGGAAGCCGAGCGCCAGGCGCTGTCGTCGGGTTCGGTCAGCGTCGATGCGATGAAGAAGTCCGTGTCGGTCAGTGAAGCTGCGCAGGCGGCGATCAACGAGCGCCAGGCCGCACAGCCGGAACTGAACGCTGAATCCAAGCAGCACTACGCCGAAGGCCTGGTCTCGCTGCTGTCCTCGGCGGCCGAAGCACAGAAGCTGGGCGGCGAAGCCAGCAGCTTCACCGCCGGCATGAAGAACCTGGGCGCGACCCAGCTGGCCACCGTCGGCCGCAAGCTGGCCGCCGGTGCATGGGTGGCCAAGGAATCGCCGGGCTTCATCCAGGGCCTGTACGGTTCGACCAAGTCGGCCGTGACCTTCGCCAAGAAGAGCAAGGTGAAGGTGCCGTCCAACGCCGATTCGATGCTCGACACGCTCTGATCCGAGGCGAATCTCCATGCGTATGACCTACCGTTTGATCGGCCTGGGCCTGGCTGCCACGCTGCTTGCAGCCTGTGGCAAGCAGGACACCCCGGCTGCCGCGCCCGCCAAGGACAAGGCAACCAGTGCACTGGCCAGCAATGCGCCAGTGGAAGCAGCGCCCCTGCGTGGCACGCCGGATTTCGGCGGCACCACCCAGGTCGCGCGCGAAGCCGACGGCATCGGCAGCACCCCGGAACTGGCGGTGCTGGCGGCATTGCAGTCGGCGGTGGCGCAGGTCAACGGCGTACGCGTGGCCAGCCAGATGCAGAGCCTGCGTGCAGGCCTGCATGTGGATGTGGATGACGAACACGTCGGCGATATCCGCGCCGACGCGTTCACCCAGCAGATGATCGCCGGCTCGCAGGGCGCGGTGCTGGGCTATGAAATCCTGTCGCAGGATGAAGTGCGGCAGCTGGACGAGGAAACCATCGCCCGCGTGCGCGCCAGCGATGAAGGCTGGAGCTTCAAGGGCTCGGCGTCGGCCAGTGCCTCCGGCGAAGCCTCGGCCAAGAGCGGTTCGGCCTCGGCCAGCGTCAGGGAAAGCTACGACGAGAAGGTCAACGTCGATGCCAAGCGTGGCGCCAGTTCGTTCGATTCCGACGTGACCCATCGCCGCATGCGCAGCTACTGGAAGGTGCGCGTGCGCGCACAGATCGCCCAGTACCGCGCGCCGGACGAGCAGGGCAAGCCGAAGATCGTGGTTGCACTGCCGCGCACCAAGGCCGGCAGCTATGCCGTGGGCGACGGCCGCGTGGACGCGGACGAAGTGGCCGACGCGATCCGCGCACGCCTGTCCGACACGTTGACCCAGACCCAGCGCTTCATCGTGCTGGACCGAGAGTTCGGCGACGAACTGCAGGCCGAGATCGACCACATCAACAGTGGCAACGTGCGCCTGCAGGACACCGCACGCGTCGGCCAGCAGCTGGCGACCGACCTGATCCTGATCCCGACCATCGAACGCTTTGAGTACCCGCGCAGCGTGCGCAACCTGCGCATGTCCGACCGCCAGGTGACCTCGTACTCCGGTGGCGGCCGCATTACCCTGCGCCTGATCAACGCCACCACCGGCCAGGTGGTGATGTCCGACAGCTTCGACCACCAGCTGGCCTCGACCGGCCCCAGCACCCTGCCGCGCGTGGTCAACGGCCGCAACATGGCCGCGGCGATGATGGAATCGCTGTCCGGCCAGATCGGCACCACCATCGTCACCACGCTGTTCCCGGTGTCGGTGGTTTCGGTGGACGGAGACCAGGTGGTGCTGAGCCAGGGCGGTGACACCGTGCAGGCCGGCCAGCGCTGGCAGGCCGTGCGCCTGGGCGAAGAACTGAAGGACCCGCAGACCGGCCGCTCGCTGGGCCGCAGCGAACACCCGTGCTGCACCATCCGCATCGACCGCGTGGCCGCACAGACCTCGTACGGCACCATCGAAGACGGTGTCGACGCCATGCGCGGCGGCTTCCGTCCGGGGCAGATTGAACTGCGCCAGAAGCTGGGCAGCAAGCCGGCTGCTGCCGCTGCCGGCGCAACGGCCTCGGCTGCACCGGCTGCCGCCGCGCGCCCGGCGGCCAAGCCGAAGCCCAAGCCCGCTGCCGCCCCGGCCGAAGACCCGAACTGGTAACACGCCAAGGCAGCACACAGATGGGGTCAGAGCCCTTTCCCACCGGGAAAGAGCTCTGACCCTTTCTTGTTTCCGCCCGTGTCGACCAAGGTCGACACCTACCAACAGCGGCGTGTCGACCAAGGTCGACACCTACCAACAGCGGTGTGTCGACCAAGGTCGACACCTACCAACAGCAGCAGAAATCTTTCGAAGGCGGGGTGGGTCCGGTTGCGGGGGTGTAAGCGCCATGGATGGCGCGCCCAAGCCTCCAGGGACGGATTCACGGCGTCCCCCGCAACCGGACCCACCCCGCCTACCCTCAGGAACCCAGCTTTTGCTGTTGCTTCGGCCGTTGCCGTTGTTTCTGCGGGTGCAGGGCGCAGCCCTGCCGAACCCCTTACACTCCAGAAGGATTTCCCTGCTGGAGAGAGCAATGAAACGAGTAGTGCTGGGCGTGCTGGCCCTGTCGGTGTCGAGCGCACTGATGGCGGCCACCCCGAAATTCGATGGCGCGCGGATCTCCGCCGACGTCAAGGAACTGGCCTCCGACGCCTACGAAGGCCGCTCCCCGGCCACCGCCGGCGAAGAGAAGACCATCGCCTTCCTCAGCAAGCAGTTCGCCGACGCCGGCCTGCAGCCGGGCGGCGACCTCAAGGACGGCAAGCGCCTGTGGACCCAGGCGGTGCCGCTGCGCAAGGGCGACATCGTCGGCGCACCGCAGCTGGCGCTGCACCAGGGCGGCAAGACCGTGCCGCTGGAGCAGGGCAAGCAGATCGCCGTGCGCGCCGCCATGAACGGCGCCAGCAACGTCGACATCAGCAAGGCCCCGCTGGTGTTCCTCGGCTACGGCGTGAAGGCCCCGGAGCGCAACTGGGATGACTTCAAGGGCGTGGACCTGAAGGGCAAGATCGCCGTCGTGCTGATCAACGACCCGGACTTCGAGACCGGCCAGGGTGATTTCGACGGCAAGGGCATGACCTACTACGGCCGTTGGACCTACAAGTACGAAGAAGGCGCCCGCCAGGGCGCGCTGGGCGTGCTGATCGTGCACGAGACCGCACCGGCGTCGTACGGCTGGGCCACCGTGGCCGGTTCCAACACCAACACCATGTTCGACGTGGTGCGCGACAACCCGGCCGACAGCCACCCGCTGCTGGAAGGCTGGATCCAGCGTGACCTGGCGGTGGAGCTGTTCCGCTCGGCCGGGCAGGACTTCGAGGCGCTGAAGAAGAAGGCGCAGCAGCGCGACTTCACCCCGGTGCCGCTGACCGGCGCCAGCCTGGACGCGAAGTACGCGGTGAAGACCGAAGTGATCACCTCGCACAACGTGGCCGCACGCCTGGAAGGCAGCAGCCACCCGGACGAGACCATCGTCTACAGCGCGCACTGGGACCACATCGGCGTGGGCGAGCCCGACGCACGTGGCGACCGGATCTTCAATGGCGCTCTGGACAACGCCAGTGGCACCGCATCGCTGATCGAACTGGCCCGTGGCTTCGCCAAGGCCAAGCGCCCGCAACGTTCGCTGCTGTTCCTGGCGGTCACCGCCGAGGAAAAGGGCCTGCTGGGTTCGGAGTACTACGCCACCCATCCGCTGTATCCGCTGGAAAAGACCGTGGCGGTGATCAACATGGATGGCATGGCGCCGTTCGGGCCGTCGCGTGATTTCGGCATCTACGGTGCCGCGCGCTTCGAGCTGCTGGACCAGCTGAAGGACGTGGCCAAGGGCTGGGATATCCGCTACACGCCGGACCCGAAGCCGGAAGCGGGCCTGTTCTTCCGCTCCGATCACTTCCCGTTCGCCAAGCGTGGCGTGCCGGCACTGTCCTGGTCGGCCGGCCAGGACTGGGTGGACGGTGGCGTGGCCGCAGGCAAGAAGGCCTCCGAGGACTACACCGCCAAGCGCTACCACCAGCAGGGCGACGAGTGGCAGCCGGACTGGGTGTTCGCTGGTGCCGCCCGCGACCTGGAAGTGCTGTACACGCTGGGCAACCAGCTGGCCAACTCGCGCAGCTGGCCGAACTGGAGCAAGGACGAATCGTTCCGCGCCGTGCGTGACGCCAGCGCCGACCAGCGCAAGTAAGGGAATGCGCCGGGTTCGCCCGGCGCCTCCCGGGTAGTGCCGGCCGCTGGCCGGCAACCTTGTGATGCTTGTGGAGGTCATGGGGAGCCGGCCAGCGGCCGGCTCTACCAGAATGGCTTCCATCCCCGCTTTCCGGCCCTTCGTCGCAACCCGCTTGTTTGCCCGGCGGGCCGCCCTATGCTCGGCTCACCCCCTTCCTCCAAGGCGCCGCCGTGTTCGCCAGCCTCTCTCTCCTGCTTCGTCACCTGCTGGCCTGGGCTGCGGCGCTGTTTGTCGCCGGCATGGTCTGGAGCGGCATCTTCAGCGGCATGAACGATGGCCCCGGCTGGATCTTCGGCCTGCTGGCGATGTTCCTGATGATTTCCGCGCTGGGCAGCGCGATTACCCATGTACGCCGCGTCTGGCTGGTCGCCGGCCGGCTGGATTCGACCACGCTCTCCGGCCGCCAGCGCCGCCAGGTGGAACTGCCGATGGATGCCGGCCAGGCATTCTCGGTGGTGGAAGCGGCCATCGCTGAACTGCCGCGCGTTGAAGACGTGGAAAGTTCGGCCGGCAGCCTGCAGGTGCGGGCCTACGTGCGCCGCGTGGATGCCTGGAACGGCCGCCAGCCATCGCGCTGGAACCTGCCGGCACGGCTGGCGATCAAGCGCAACAGCGTGCTGGCGACGGTCACGCCGGGGCAGGGCACCAGTACCGTCACCCTGTTGTTTGAGCCGGATGCCGGCTGGTGGGCCGACCTGCTGGCACTGGATGAGGGCAGCAACTTCGAGAACGCCGAAGCGGTCACCCGCGCGATCAGCCGCCGTGTTGCCGACCAGCGTCGCGACGAGCAGGCCGCGGCTGAGCAGACCCAGGTGGAAAAGGAGCTGTCGGTGGCCCGGTTGAACCTGCTGCATGCGCAGGTGGAACCGCACTTCCTCTACAACACGCTGGCCAACGCGCAGGTGCTGACCCGCACCGACCCGGCACGTGCCGACCAGATGCTGGGCCACCTGATCCAGTACCTGCGCAGCTCGTTGCCACAGGTGGACGAATCGCTGTCCACGCTGGGCGTGGAGCTGGAGCGCACCCGTGCCTACCTGGAGATCCTGCGTATCCGCATGGGCGCACGGCTGGGGGTGGAGGTGCAGGTACCGAACGAACTGCACGGCGTGCAGCTGCCGGCGATGGCGCTGCAGACGCTGGTGGAGAACGCGATCAAGCATGGCCTGGAACCGAAGCCCGGCGGTGGCACGATCTGGATCCTGGCGCGTGGCTTCGATGACCATGTAACGGTGACGGTGGCCGACGATGGCCTCGGCTTCGGCCAGGGCACCAGCGGTACCGGCATCGGCCTGAAGAACCTGCGCGAGCGCCTGCGCCTGACCTGCGGCGAACAGGCCGGCGTGGCGATCGTCGCCAACTTCCCCAGCGGCGTGGCCGCGACCATGACCCTGCCGCAGTCGAGCAAGGAGCGCAGCCATGCCGCTTGAGGCGCTCATTGCCGAAGACGAGGAACTGCTGCGGCAGTCGCTGGTCGAGCAGCTGGGCCGGTTGTGGCCGGACCTGAAGCTGGTGGCCGAGTGCGAGGATGGCGCCAGTGCGCTGGAACAGCTGGCCGAGAAACAGCCGGACATCGCCTTCCTCGATATCCGCATGCCCGGCATCAGTGGCATTGAAGTGGCCCGTTCGCTGTCCGAACTGAGCCCGCGCACCCAGGTGGTGTTCGTTACCGCCTACGACCAGTACGCCATCGACGCGTTCGAGCAGGGTGCGATGGACTACCTGCTGAAGCCGGTCAGCGATGAGCGCCTGCTGGCCACGCGCGAACGCATCCTGTCGCGGCTGCCATCAACGCGCCAGGACGATGCCGTACTCGAACGCCTGCTTCAGCGCCTGGGGCCGTCGCAGAGGGCGGCAGAGCGCCCGCCCTTGGCCTGGATCACCGCCAGCAACGGCCGCGAGACGCAGCTGATCATGCTGGAAGACGTGGCCTATTTCCGTGCTGACAACAAGTACACCACCGTGATGACCGCGGCCGGTGAGAGCCTGCTGCGCACACCGTTGCGCGAGCTGCTGGAAGTGCTCGATCCGCAGCACTTCCGCCAGATCCATCGCTCGACCATCGTCAACATGAAGGCGGTGGCAGCGGTCAGCCGCGACGATACCGGGCGCGGGGTGCTGCGCCTGCGTGGGCGTACGGAGACGCTGGTGGTCAGCCAACCGTTCATGAGCCTGTTCCGCGGCATGTAGCCGCACCCTGGAGGCACCATGCGCCTGTTCCTGTTTGCCTGCGTTGCTGCGCTGTCATTGGCCGGCTGCGAGAAGTCCAGCGAAACCTCGATCACCCGTACCAATGCCAACGGCGTGGACACGCTGTACAGCAAACGCACCGTGGTCGATGGCGAGGCGCGGTTCCAGTGCATCGCCAGCAGCAGTGGCCACTGCCACTACGTGGTGCTGGACCCTGCATGCAGCAGCGGGGCCGCGTGTGCCACGCCGCCGTTGCGTCGGTTCGCGGTGGCGGTGGGAAAGACCGAGGCGATGCGTGACCTGCCCAGGGGCTTCCACCAATGCGTCAGCCAGGACCCGATAGAACAATGCCACCGTGAGTGATCACGGTGGCATTGTGGGTCCCCCCGCTTCCCTGAAGGGTCAGTAGGCAGGTTGCAGTGTCAGGTCGTGGTGGTGCTCGTTCTCACCCACATGGTTCAGGCGGCCGACCAGTTCTGAGTGCTGCTTCATGCGCCCGATCTCGGTCATGATGCGGATGTCCTCATGGCGCAGCTCGCGCTTGGCGGTGACGGCCTGCTTGTAGTCCAGCACTTCCGGGTAGTGTTCGGCCAGGTCCAGTGCCTCGGCCACGTTCTCGACGCTGTCGGCCTTGGAGCTGATGCGGGCGCGGCTGTTGAAGGCCTTCATCCAACGCTCGAAACCGGCGGTGCGGTCGAACATGTTGGCCATGAACCAGATCACGAACAGGATCGAGATCCATGAGCCGAACACCACGACCACGCGGGTGAAGGTGATGTGGTAATCGTCGCGCCACAGGTAGTTGGTGATCAGCCCGAGGATCAGCAGCGAGGCCGCCTGCCAGCCGACGATCGAGGCTATCAGCCATTGGCACTTGGCCTGGGCCAGCACAGCCACTTCATCGCGGATCTGCTGCTCGCTGAGGCTGCGCCAGTGCGCGACCTGTTTTTCGAACGGGCTGCTGTAGAGCTCGTTGTCGCGAAGCAGTAGTCCCAAACCCTTGAACAAAGCAATCATGGCTGGCTCCTTGTGGAACGTGCGTCGATCAGCGTTGGACGGTGTGGCGGGTTCAGTTCTAGCACTTCCAGCGAGCCGTGCAATGGGCGCAATGCCTAGCGGCGTAAGGGTTTTGTCTGAATGGGTGAATGTTGTTGCATCGCAACATCATGGTCGCAGCCTGCGACAGGATGTCGCAGGGTGAAACGTGCTGCGGCTGCACATGAAACCGTGGCTGAGCGCGGAGACTCGCCGTCGGCGTCGTGATCGCCCAGAATCGGGGCCGACCGCGCAACCTGCGGCCGCTCTTCCGCCTTTCCTGGACCTGTGATGCCGGCTCTGCTGCAGCGACTCTCCCGCCCCGTCACCGCGCCTATCCGGCGCTGGGTACTGGAGGCCTTCCCGCGTGGCCAGAGCGGCATCGATTACGACCACCCGCTGGGAGACCCGGGCTGGTTCGGCCCGGACAGCGTCACCTGGCGGCTGCACGCCGAGTTCCCCTCGATGCTGGCCGGAGGCCTGTGTGCGCTGATGCTGCAGACCCTGCACCCGCGCGCGCTGGCCGGCGTCTACGACCACTCCAATTTCCGCCAGGACCTGGTGGGACGCCTGCGCCGCACCACCGCCTTCGTTGCCGGCACCAGCTATGCGCCCAGCGGCGAGGTGGAGGCGCTGGTGGCCAAGGTACGCCGCATCCATGCGCAGATCCGCGGCCAGACCGCGCAGGGGGAGCCCTATGCGGCGGACGATCCGCAGCTGCTGACGTGGGTGCACGTGACCGAGGCGTTTGGCTTCCTGCAAGGCTTCCGCCGCTACGGGCGCGAGGTGCCGGCGCACATCGCCGATCGCTACTACGACGAGTACCGCTGCGTGGCCGAGGCACTGGGTGCGGTGGATGTGCCGCGCAGTGAAGCGGAAGTGGCGGCGTACTTCTGCGCGCGGCAGCCGGAACTGCGCGTCGACGAACGCTCGCGCGAAGTGCTGGAGGTGTTGTCCGGCGTGCGCCTGCCGGTACCGGTGCCGGGCCTGTCGCGCGAAGTGTTCCTCGGCGCCGGTGCGGCGCTGCTGCCGGATTGGGCGGAGGGCATGCTGGAACGCAATGCGCGCCAGCGCGCGCAAGCTGCAGCGTCGGCGAAGCTGATGCAGGGCATGGCGCCGCTGTTCCGCCGCGCGCTGCCCGATGGCCTGGCCAGCCGCGCCTGCACGCGCATGGGCGTGCCGGTGGCGGTGTTGCGCGGGTGGCCCGAACTGCTCCGGTAGGTGCCAATCTTGGTTGGCACGCATTTCGCGCGGTGCCGCAGAAGCGCTAACCAAGGTTGGCCTCTACCAGAGCGGATTCCGCAGTAGATCCACGCCATGCGTGGATGGGCTTCACCCGGCCGACTTCAACCCACGCAACAGCATCCCCAGCGCCGCCGTCGCCTGCTGCAGGCGCGCGTCGCCATCCTCGCCCTCGGCGATCCAGAACGCGGCCTCGGCCAGGCTGCCGTAGATCAGCGACGCCAGCGCCTGCGCGTCCACCGGCGCCACCACGCCCTGCGCCACCAGATGTTCGATCAGGTGCTGCATCGAGTGCACGCAGTGGCGCTGCGATTCCGGTGAGGCGCCACCCAGTACCGCGCGCGCATCGCGCAGCACGATGCGCTGGATCTCCGGCTCCAGTGCCATCTCCAGATAGGCGCGGCAACGCTGCACGAAGCCGTCCCAGGCATCATCCGCGCCATCGCTGATCGCCTGCAGACGCAGGTCGGTCTCGGCATCGAGCTGGGCGACGACAGCCGCCAGCAGACCCTTCTTGTCGCCGAAGTGGTGGTACAGCGCGCCGCGGGTCAGCCCGGCCTGGGCGGTCAGGTCGTCCATCGAGGTGGCGGCATAGCCATGCGCGCTGAACACCCGGCGGGCGGTGGCCAGCAGGGTGGCGCGGGTTTCTTCCATCTCGGCGCGGGTGCGACGAACCATCCGGAGCTCCTTACATACACAGTGCATGATTATTTACATACGGTACGTATGAATGTAGCCTCTTATTCATACGCTCTGTATGTATTGTCGTGGCGCCCGGTGCGCCAGGCAAGTCGCTGCCCTGGAGAACCTGATGGCCACCCCCTATCGCGACCTGTTCGCGGCCCCCGGCACCGCCGGCCTCGCCCTGGCCGGGCTGCTGGCACGCCTTCCTCTACCGATGACCGGTATCGGCATCATCACCCTGCTGTCCCAGCTGCGCGGCAGCTATGCACTGGCCGGTGCGGTGTCGGCCACCTTCGTGCTGACCTACGCGTTGCTGTCGCCGCAGGTATCGCGCTGGGTCGACCGGCGCGGGCAGGGCAGGGTGCTGCCGTGGGCCACCGCGGCCAGTGCGGCCGGGTTGCTGTTGCTGCTTGCGTGCACGCTGCTGGCCGCGCCGGACTGGACGCTGTTCATTGCGGCGATGCTGGCCGGTTGCATGCCCAGCGTGTCGGCGATGGTGCGCGCGCGCTGGACCGCGATCCATCGCGGGCGCCCGCAGCTGCAGACCGCGTATTCGCTGGAGACCGTGTTCGACGAGGTGACCTTCATCGCCGGGCCACCGTTGTCCGTCGGGTTGTCGGTGGCGGTATGGCCGCAGGCCGGCGTGCTGGCCGCCGCCCTGCTGCTGGTGCTCGGGGTGACCGCACTGGTTCTGCAACGCGGTACCGAACCACCGCTGCAGCGCTGCGAAGGCGCAACACCCTCGCGCTCGCTGCTGCGGCAAGCGGAGATCCGCCTGCTGGCGTTGCTGATGCTGGCGATGGGTGTGATTGTCGGTACCGTCGACATCACCAGCGTGGCCTTCGCCGAACAGCGCGGGCAGCCACTGGCTGCCAGTTGGGTGCTGTCGGCCTATGCGCTGGGCAGCTGCGCGGCGGGCCTGCTGTTTGGTGCGCTGAAGCTGCAGATCCCGTTGCCGCGCCTGTTGCTGACCGGAGCAGCGGCCACTGCATTGGCCACGCTACCGCTGCTGTGGGTCGGCAGCCTGCCTGCCCTGGCCGTTGCCGTGTTGCTGGCCGGGGTGTTTTTCGCGCCGACGATGATCGTGGCGATGTCGCTGGTCGAACAGTACGTGCCCGAATCGCGCCTGACCGAAGGCATGACCTGGTTGCTGGCCGGATTGAACATCGGCGTGGCGCTGGGCGCGGCGCTGTCTGGGCGGAGTGTCGATGCGGGGGGCGTGCGCAGCGGCTTTGTTGTTGCGCTGGTGGCAGGCGGTGGCGTGCTGCTGTTCGCCGTGCTCGCACACCGTGCACTGCGCCCGTCTGCCTCGACCACATCCCCTGAAGGAATCGTCCCGTGAGCGCTTCATCGCCTGCGCACGCCGCGCCTGTGCCTCGTCATCCGTGGTGGGCGGTTTCCGCCGTCGGCCTCGCCACGTTCTCGGTGGTCACCACCGAAATGCTGCCGGTCGGCCTGCTGACCCCGATCGCCGAAGATCTCGGCGCGTCCACCGGCACCGCCGGCCTGATGATCTCGCTGCCGGCCCTGCTGGCGGCAGTGTTCGCACCGCTGGTGGTGATCGCAGCCGGTGGCATCGATCGCCGTCGCATCCTGTGCGCGCTGCTTGCGCTTCTGCTGGTCGCCAACCTCGCGTCGGCGCTGGCACCGGGCATCGGCTGGCTGTTGGCCGCACGGGTGCTGGTGGGGTTCTGCATGGGCGGCATCTGGGCCATCGCCGGCGGTCTGGCCGCGCGCCTGGTGCCGGCTGACCGCATCGGCCTGGCTACCTCGATCATCTTCGGCGGCGTGGCCGCAGCGTCGGTGCTGGGTGTTCCGTTGGGCGCGCTGATCGGGGATGCATTGGGTTGGCGCAGCGCCTTTGCAGCGATGGCGTTGTTCAGTGCGGCGGTGATGCTGCTGCATCTGCGGGTGGTTCCTGCGTTACCTGTAAGTACATCGGTGCGGCTGCGGCAGTTCGTGCAGCAGCTTGGCCAGCGTGACCTGCGGCATGGCCTGTGGCTGACCGTGCTGCTGGTGTCCGGGCACTTCATCGCCTTCACCTACGTGCGGCCGCTGCTGACGTCCGTCTCGGGCGTGGAGGCGTCGTGGATCGGTGCACTGCTGTTTGCCTACGGCCTGGCCGGCATCGCCGGCAACTTCATTGCCGGGCCGCTGGCAGCGCGCCATCCGCGCGGTACGTTGCTGGCGATCGCATCGGGCCTGCTGCTGACGCCGCTGCTGTTGCTGTGGCTGGGTGGCACGCCGAGCGGTGGCATTGCGGTGCTGCTGCTATGGGGCCTGGCCTATGGCGGCGTATCGGTGGGCCTGATGAGCTGGATGATGAAAGCGGTGCCGCAGGCCGTGGAGATCGCCACCGCCCTGTATGTGGGCGTGTTCAACATCGGTATCGCGCTCGGCGCGTGGGGCGGGGGACGGCTGCTGGATGGTGTCGGGTCATACGCCACGCTTTGGGCTGCTGCGGTGTTGGCTGCGAGCGCTCTCCTGATGGTTGCCACCACCCGCAGGTAGATCCACGCCATGCGTGGATTCCTGCCCCGTGCCAACCAAGGTTGGCACCCACCAGAGCGGGGCATGTGCCGACCAGGGTTGGCAGCTACCAGGAAATGAAACGGGCGCCTTTCGGCGCCCGTTCCGGTTACATCACCACACCTTGACCCGCTTGTCCGGGGCCAGGTACAGCTTCTGGCCTTCCTTCACTTCGAACGCCGGGTACCAGGCGTCGATGTTGCGCACGGTGAGTGCGCGGAACTGGCCCGGTGCATGCACATCGGTCAGCAGCGAGTTGCGCAGCGCCTGCTCGCGGCTCTTGCTGCGCCAGGCCTGGGCGAAGCCGAGGAAGAAGCGCTGGTCGGGTGTGAAGCCTTCCAGGGTCTGGCCCGGCTTGCCCTGCAGCGACAGCTGGTAGGCATCGTAGGCGGTACCCAGGCCAGCCACGTCGGCGATGTTCTCGCCCAGGGTCAGCTTGCCGTTCACATGCACGCCCGGGAACGGCTCGTAGCTGCTGAACTGTGCGGCCAGCGCATCACCAGCGGCGTTGAACTGCTTCAGGTCTTCAGCGGTCCACCAGTTGTGCAGCTTGCCGGTCTCGTCGAAGAGCGCACCGGCGTTGTCGAAGCCGTGGCTGATCTCGTGGCCGATCACTGCGCCGATGGCGCCGTAGTTCACCGCGTCGTCGGCAGAACCGTCGAAGAACGGCGGCTGCAGGATCGCGGCCGGGAACACCAGGCGGTTCTCCAGCGGCACGTTCATCGCGTTGATGGTCTGCGGCAGCATCGCCCACTCGCTGTGGTCGACCGCCTTGCCCAGCTTGGCGATGTTGCGCTGGTACTCGAACAGTTCGGCGCGCTGCGCATTGCCCAGCGCGTCATCACGGCGGATCTCCAGGCCGGTGTAATCACGCCACTTTTCCGGGTAACCCATGCCCACGGTCAGGCCGGCCACCTTGGCCTTGGCGCTGGCCTTGGTCTGCGGCGACATCCACGCGAGCGCGTCGATGCGCTTGGCGAAGGCGGCGATGATGTTCTTTGCCATCTCGTCCGCGCGTTCCTTGGTCTTGGCGTCGAAGTGCTTCTCGACGTAACGCTTGCCGATCGCTTCGCCGATGGCATGGTTGGCGTCGTCCACTGCACGCTTCCAGCGGTCGCTCTGCTGCGGCGTGCCGCTCAGCGTGGTGCCGTGGAAGGCGAAGCGGGCATCGGCGAATTTCTTCGGCAGGTAGGCAGCGGCGCGGTCCAGCGCGTGGAAGGCCAGGTAATCCTTCCAGACATCCAGCGGCTCGGTGGCGACCAGCTTGGACAGGCCGGCCACGGCCTTGGGCTGCCAGACGATGAAGTCCTGCTGCTTGCCCAGCGCGGCCGCGTCGAGGAAGGCGTTCCAGTCCATGCCCGGCGCCTTGGCATTGAAGTCGGCCTGTGTCCAGGGATTGGCGCCCTTGGTCACATCATTGGTTTCTTCCTGGGTGGCGTGCGCCTGCGCGATCTTCGTCTCCAGCGCGAGGATGCGCTGCGCCTTGCCCGCCGGATCGGCGACACCGGCCAGCTGCAGCATCTGTGCGATGTAGGCCTGGTACTGCTTGCGCAGCTCGGCCATGCGGCCGCCGCCCAGGTAGAAGTCACGGTCGGGCATGCCCAGGCCGCCCTGCACCAGGTAGGGCGCGTTGCGGTCCGGCTGCAGCAGGTCCACCGACACCCACAGGCCGAACAGGCGGTCGGTGTAGAAGTTGGTCGCATTGAGCAGGTCGACGTCGGCACGCACGTCGCCGCCCAGGGCACGAGCCAGCCCGGCCTTGTCGGCGATGGTCTCGATCGCCTTCAGCTGCGGCTGCACCGGCGCGATGCCGTGCTGCTCGATGCCGGCTTCGTCCATGTAGGCGGCGTAGTAGTCGCCGATCAGCTTGTCGTCACCGCTGGCCTGGGTGTTGCCGGCGGCGCCTTCGAGAATGGCGCGGGTGTCGGCCAGGGTCTTCTCGGCGATGACGTTGAAGCTGCCGAAGCGCGAGCGGTCGGCCGGGATCTCGGTGTTCTTCACCCAGGTGCCGTTGGCGAAGCCGAAGAAATCATCGCCGGCGTTGATGCTGCGGTCCATGCCGCTGGCATCGAAGCCGAAGCTGCCCAGCATCGGCTTGGCGGCCGCAGGTGCGGCATCGGCAGGCGCGGCGGTGCCGGCAGCCGGATCGGCCGGGCGGTCGCAGGCGGCCAGGGACAGGCTGGCAACGATGGCCAGTGCCAGGGTGGGACGGCGCAGCTTGGACATGGACTTCTCTTGCAGCGGAAAACCCCAAGTCTAATCCGCTCCGCCCCGGCTGGCCCTCCCGTAGTGCCGCCCGCCCTGTGCGGGATCTGGCTGAACGCGCGGAAGCGATCTTCACGCCGTCACCGGTGTGGTGCATGCTGGCCTCAGGAGCCCTGCGCGGACACGGGGAGGTGGCCATGCGGGGGCGGGTCAGGCGTCAAGAATGGCGTCCGCCGGCCGTTGAGGTCGGGGATGTGGAGGATTCGTTCGCGCATGAAGCCAGCCGACTGCACAAGGAAGACCAACCGATGCCCGCGCTGAAACGGGCGTTGGCCCGGCCGCTGCGCGCCATTACCTGGGGCGGGGTGTTGCTGGGCATTCTGCTGGTGGCCGGGTTGACCACCATGCTGGCCAACGACCATCACCGCCGGCTGGAGGCCGCACAGCGCCAGAGCCGTGCACTGGCGGTGGGCAGCGAGCGCCTGCTGGCGCTGGAGCTGCGCAACCTGGAGCGGGCGATGTCCGGCATCGCCGCCGATGCCGTTGAAGTGTTCCGCAGCGTGCCCGCGCAGGCGCCGGCGCTGCTTGATGCCTCCATCGGCGGCGTGCTGCGCCGGCATGCCGAGCTGCACAGCATCGTGGTGCTGGACAGCTATGGCCGCGCCCTGACGGCCGGCAAAGGTGACCTGAACCTGCCGCTGTGGACCGATCCGCAGCGCCGCGGCCTGGGCAGTTCGCTGTACATCGGCCCGCCGCTGCGCGCCAGCGACGGTGGCTGGGTGGTGCCGCTGGCGCTGCCGATGGCCGGTGACCGCTGGTTGCTGGCGCGGCTGCGCTGCGGCGAACTGCAGCGCATCATCGGCGGCCTCGATGTTGGCCCGAACGGGCTGGTGTCGATCAGCGATGCGGAAGGCTACATGCTGGCCCGCGTACCGGACCCGCACGGTACGGTCGGCCGTCGCTACGATCTCCCGCATCGCGACCTGCTCGGCAAGCAGGCCGTGGTCGAGTTGGGCAGCCTGCCGGGCGCGGTCGATGGTGTGCAGCGCATCATCACCATCAGCACGCTGGAGCGCAGCCCGCTGGCGGTGCAGGTCGGGTTGGCCGATGAGGACGTGCTGGCGCCATGGTGGCCCTACCTGCAGGCGTCAGTAGCGATCGTGCTGGCCTACGTCGGGGTGCTGCTGGTCCTGCTGTACGCGGTGCGCCGCAGCACCCGCCGTCAGCAGTCGATGGCGGAGGAACTGAAGACCGGGCATGCCGAACTGCGCCTGGCCCACCAGGTCGGGCGCGTCTGCACCTGGTACGTGGACGAGGATGCCGCACTGTTGCGCTGGTCACCGCTGGCGCGTGAGATCTTCGGCGTGCAGACCGATGCGCTGCCGGTGGCCGATTTCTTCGCGCGCGTGCATCGTGATGATGCGGCGCGCCTGCAGCAGGCCTTCGACCAGGCCTTCGCCGGTGGCGCGGTGCTCGACCAGGTGTTCCGCCTGGTACTGCCCGGAGGCGCAGTGCGCTGGGTGGGCGCACGCGGGCAGCGGGTGGAGGTGGCCGACAGCGAGCGCCGCATGATCGGTGCCCTGACCGACCTGAGCGAACGCTACCAGGCCCGCGAGCAGATGAGCGAAGTGGAACGCCGCTTCCGCCTGTTGTTCGACCGCAATCCAGCACCGTTCTGGGTGTTCGATCCGGATACGCTGCGCTTCATCGAGGTCAACGATGCCGCCGTGCGCCAGTACGGCTACAGCCGCGAGGAATTCCTGGCGATGAGCATCCTCGACATCCGCCCGCGCGAAGGCTGGGACGAGGTGAAGGGTGCGATCGCCAAGGCCCGTGTCGGCGAGCTGCAGGATGCCACCGTGCGCCTGCACCGGCGCAAGGACGGCAGTGTGTTCGAAGTGCGCGCACACCTGTCCAGGCTCGATTTCGATGGCCAGCCCGCCTGCCTGGTGCTGGCCGAGGATGTGAGCGAACGGCTGGCTTACGAGCGCGACCTGGCCTACCAGGCGCGGCACAACCCGGCCACTGGCCTGCTCAACGTGCGTGCGTTGACCGAGCAGCTGGACGAGCAGCAGGAGGGCTACACCATCGCGTTCGTGCAGCTGCGCGGCCTGCAGCTGGTGGCCGATACGCTGGGCCGCGAGATCGGCGATGCGGTGCTGCAGTCGATGGCGACCCGGCTCGGTGGCCTGGGCGCGCGCTGCGGCACGCTGGCATTCCAGCCGGCGGAGGACTTCGTGTTTGCCATCGGTGCCGAGCACGATACCCAGCGCGTGCTGGACGACCTGCTGCAGATCGTGTCGGCGCCGATGCGCGGCAAGGATTCGCTGCACCAGTTCGAGCCGCGCATCGGCGTGGCCGTGCACATTGCCGGCGACGGCCACAGCGCCGAGCAGGTGATCGGCATGGCCGCACAGGCCGCGCATGCCGCGCGCGCCGAAGGCAATGTGGTGGTCTGGTTCGACGCGGCGGTGACCACGCGGTTGGCCGACCGCCTGCGCCTGGCCGGACGCATCCACGCCGCCATCGACAACGAGTTCCAGCTGTATTTCCAGCCGATCCGGCACGCCAGCGATGGCAGCCCGGCCGCGCTGGAGGCTCTGCTGCGCTGGCCGCAGGCCGATGGCAGCTTCATCCCGCCCAACGAGTTCATCCAGCTGTGTGAGGACACCGGGCTGATCCTGGCGCTGGGCCGCTGGGTGATCCGTGCGGCGGCGAAGGCGCAGCGCCGGCTGGTCGAGGCCGGTTGGGGCGAGCTGCCGATCGCGGTCAATGTATCGGCGGTGCAGTTCTTCAACAGCGACCTGGTGGCCGAGTTCACCCGCGCGCAGCAGGAGTTCGGCCTGGCCCGCGGCGCGCTGCACGTGGAGCTGACCGAGAGCAGCCTGATGCGCAAGCCGGCGCAGGCGATGCAGACCATGCAACGCCTGCACGAGCAGGGCATCAGTGTGTCGCTGGATGATTTCGGTACCGGTTATTCCAGCATGTCCTACCTGCAGCACCTGCCGCTGGACATCCTGAAGATTGACCGCAGCTTCGTCGCCGACGTGGAAACCAATCCGCGCAATGCCTCGATCTGCCGCGCGCTGCTGTCGCTGGGCCACAGCATGGGCCTGACCATCATCGCCGAAGGCGTGGAGACGCCCGGACAGCTGGACTGGCTGGCTGCGCACGGCTGCGACCAGGTGCAGGGTTACCTGCTTGGGCGGCCGGCGCCGCTGGAGCGGATCATCGAGGCGCTGGATGAGGTTGCCGCCTAAGTGTAGTGCCGGCCGCTGGCGGCATTCGCCCAGGACCGGGATGTGTCTGATTGCCGGCCAGCGGCCGGCACTACCGGCAAGCGCCAGATTCGGCTACACCCCAGCCTCCACCAGATGGTCGATGAAACTGCGCACCTTCGGTGCCAGATGGCTGCGGCTGGTATAGACCGCGAAGATGCCGATCGGCGAGGCCTCCCATTCGGGCAGGATGCGCACCAGGCGGCCATCGGCCAGCGCGTCTTCCAGCAGGAAATCCGGTTGCAGGATCACGCCCATGCCGGCGATTGCTGCTTCGCGCAGCACGTCGCCGTTGTTGGCGTGCAGCAGGCTGCTCACCGCCACCTTCACTTCGCCGCCGGGCCCCTGCAGCGGCCAGTTGTTGCCGGCGGCCCAGTAGCTGTAGCTCAGGCACGCGTGTGCCTGCAGGTCCTGCGGCGTCTGTGGGGTGCCGCGTGCGGCCAGGTAGGACGGCGCGGCGCACAGGCTCACCCGCGATTCGCCCAGACGTCGCGCGATCAACGTCGGCCCCGGCTCGCGGGTGATGCGGATGGCGACGTCGTAGCCTTCCTCGACCATGTCCACCAGCCGGTCGGACAGGGCCAGGTCCAGTTCCACCTGCGGGAAGCGTTCGCGGTAGCTGGCCAGCAGCGGGCCGAGGCGGGCGATACCCCAGCTGACCGGTGCGTTGATGCGCAGCGTGCCGGAGGGCTCCAGCGCCTGCGCGCCGATGCTGGCCTCCAGCGCGTCGAACTCGGCCAGCAGGCGCACGCACTGGGCGTAGTAGGCCGCGCCGGCACTGGTCGGGCTGACCCGGCGCGTGGTGCGGTGGAGCAGGCGCGTGGACAGGCGCTTTTCCAGCGCGGCGACCTGGCGGGTGACGCCGGCAGTAGACATATCCAGGGCCTGGGCGGCGGCACTGAAGCCGTTGCGCTCGACCACCGCCACGAACACGCGCATCGCCTCGAGGGTGTCCATTGTTGCGCCTTTTGAAATAAATACGGTCAATCCATCGTATTTATTGGTCCACGAAGGCGCAATAACCTGTGCCCACTCCCTTCAAGGTGTTTCCCCATGCGCACCACGACCGCTCCTGTTTCGCCGCTGGCCCCGTACGGCGCCACCCTGCTGCGCCTGGCCCTGGGCGTGCTGTTCCTGGTCCATGCGCTGACCAAGCTGCTGGTGTTCACCCCGGCCGGCACGGCGGCGTTCTTCGAGTCGCTGGGCCTGCCCGGCGTGCTCGGCTACCTCACCATCGGCGTCGAGCTGGTGATCACCGTCGCGCTCCTGCTGGGCATCTACGCACGCTGGGTGGGCCTGGTCGGTGTGCCGCTGCTGCTGGGCACCATCGTCACCGTGCACGGCGCCAACGGCTTCGGTTTCGCCAATGCCGGCGGCGGCTGGGAATACCCCGCGTTCTGGGCACTGGCGTTGGTAGTGCTGTTCCTAGTCGGCGATGGCAAGTGGACCCTGCGTTCGCGCTGATCGCCGCCTGACCCTGCAACTGGAGAATTCCATGTCCCGCCTGCCTTCGCTGTACATCTCGCATGGTTCGCCGATGACCGCCCTGAATCCGGGCCAGGTTGGCGTGCGCCTGGCCGAGCTGGCGCGCGACCTGCCGACGCCGCGCGCCATCGTGATGGCCTCGGCGCACTGGCTGGGCCGGCAGCCGCTGGTCGGCGCGCATCCGCAGCCACCGACCATCCATGACTTCGGCGGCTTCCCGCGCGCGCTGTTTGAACTGCAGTACCCGGCGCCGGGCGATCCAGCGCTGGCCGAAGAGGTGGCCGGCCGCATCGCCGCCGCTGGCCTGCCGGTGGCACTCGACCCGCAGCGTGGCCTCGACCACGGTGCCTGGGTGCCGCTGCGGCTGCTGCGCCCGCAGGCCGACATCCCGGTGGTGCCGGTGTCGATCCAGCCGATGCTCGGCCCCGAGCACCAGTTCGCGCTCGGCCGCGCGCTGGCGCCGCTGCGCGAGCAGGGCGTGCTGCTGGTCGGCTCGGGCAGCATCACCCACAACCTGCACGACTGGGGCGACTACCAGGACGGCAAGGAAGCGCCGTACGTGCGGCCCTTCATCGAGTGGGTGGAGCAGCGCCTGGCCGCCGACGACCGCCAGGCCCTGCTCGATTACCGCCGGCAGGCGCCGTTCGCCGAACGTGCGCACCCGACCGACGAGCACCTGCTGCCGCTGTTCTTCGCGATGGGCGCGGCCGGCGAGGGCGGCTTCGGTGCACGCCGCATCGACGCCGGTATCGATGCTGGCTTCCTCGCCATGGATCTGTACCGCTTCGACGGGGCATGAGCCGGGGCTGACGCGCGGCGGCCCCGGCCGTCGCGGTCATGGCCGCATGTGGTAGTTTTTTCCGGGTTTCCGGCGCTGGCTTGCGAGCCTCCCCGCGCGCCGCTTCCTGGAAGAAGCATGCATACCATTGAAGTCGTCCTGGCGATGCTGGTGGCCGTTGTCGCCAGCGGCTACCTGGTTCGTGTCCTGCCGTTCTCGTTGCCGCTGCCGCTGGTGCAGATCGGCCTGGGTGCGGTCATCGCCGGCGTGTTCAACCGCGGCCACGCGCTGGAGCCGGAGGTGTTCTTCCTGCTGTTCCTGCCGCCGCTGCTGTTCCTGGATGGCTGGCGTATTCCCAAGCAGGGCCTGTTCCGCGACAAGGGCGCGATCCTCGAGCTGGCGTTCGGCCTGGTGGTGTTCACCGTCATCGGCGCCGGCTTCCTCATCCACTGGCTGATTCCGGTGATGCCGCTGGCGGTGTGCTTCGCGCTGGCGGCCATCGTGTCGCCGACCGACCCGGTGGCGGTCGGGGCCATCGCTTCCAAGGCGCCGATTCCCAAGCGCCTGATGCACATCCTTGAGGGCGAGTCGCTGCTGAACGATGCCTCGGGCCTGGTCTGCTTCCGCTTCGCGGTGGCGGCAGTGATGACCGGCACCTTCTCGCTGGCCACCGCCTCGCTGACCTTCGTGTGGGTGGCGGTGGCCGGCCTCGCCGTGGGCGTGGCGGTGACGCTGGGCGTGTCGACCTTCCAGCGCTGGCTGTGGCGCCGCTTCGGCGAAGAGCCGGGCGCGGCGATGCTGGTCAACCTGCTGATTCCGTTCGCAGCCTATCTGCTGGCCGAAGAGATCCATGCCTCGGGCATCCTCGCCGCGGTCGCCGCCGGTATCGCGATGAGCTATGTCGAGCTGACCGGACGCGTCTCCGGCAGCATGCGCGTGCAGCGCGCCGGGGTCTGGAACATGCTGCAGTTCAGCTTCAACGGCATCATGTTCGTGCTGCTGGGCGAGCAGCTGCCGGGCATTGTCGAACGCGCCACCACCACCATGAACGAGACCGGCCACCAGAGTGCGTGGTGGCTGCTGGTGTATGTGGTGGTGATCAATCTGGCACTGGTCGTGCTGCGCCTGCTGTGGGTGTGGCTGTCGCTGCGCTGGAACCTGCTGCGCGCGCGTCGTCGCGGCCTGGAGCGGGGCGAGGCGCCGAACTGGCGCATCGTGGTGGCGACCTCGGTGGCCGGCGTGCGCGGTGCGATTACCCTGGCCGGCGTGTTGACCCTGCCGCTTTTCCTGCCCGACGGCAGTGCATTCCCGGCGCGTGACCTGGTGATCTTCCTGGCCGCGTCGGTGATCCTGTTCTCGCTGCTGGGCGCCAGCATCGCGCTGCCGCGGCTGTTGAAAGGCCTGCAGCTGCCGTCCGATTCGGGTGAGCGCAAGGAAGAGGATCTGGCGCGCCGGCTGTCGTCGAAGGCGGCGCTGGCCGGGGTCGAGCGCATGCGCCAGCAGATGGTGATGAACCAGAACACCGAGAACGTGCAGCTGTACAACGATGCCGCCTCGCGGGTCAGCCTGCTTTACCAGCGCCACCTGGAGAAGGACAGCGACGGGCCCGACGTCGACCCGGAGAAGGTGCGGCGCATGGAACTGGGCTACCGCCAGCTGCGCAGCGCCGGCCTGAATGCCGAGCGCGAGGAGCTGTTCCGGCTGACCCGGCGCGGGGTGATCTCCGACGAGATCTCACGGCGCCTGATCCGCAACCTGGACCTGCTGGAATCGCGCAAGCGCGAATGACGCCGAATGTAGAGTCGAGCCATGCTCGACTGCTCTTGCCCCAGGCGTCATGAACCCGGAACGGAAAGCAGTCGAGCATGGCTCGACTCTACACAAGCCGGTTATTCCGGCTTCGTTTCCAGGAAATACACCTCGACCTTGCCCTTGACCTTGATGGTCATCGGGTTGCCGCGGCGGTCGCGGGCCTTGCCGGCCTGCACGCGGATCCAGCCTTCGCTGACCGAGTATTCCTCGACGTTGTCGCGCTCGACGTCGTTGAAACGCACGCCAACGCCGCGCTCCAGCGCCTGCGCATCATGGAAGGGGCTGGCCGGGTTGATTGCCAGGTGGTCGGGAGGGGTATCGCTCATCGCTTCATTCACAGTGACGGCCACCAAGGCCGGCTTCAGCGGCACAGGATAAACCGTAGAATGCCGGCTTGCCCCAGAGGAAGCTCCGCCATGCCCGACAACAGCGACTATTTCGACTTCGAGGAAGACATCCACGACTTCGACGAAGACGGCTTCGAGGCGCGGGTCTGGAACCTGCTGGTGCTGATCAACCCGGGTGACGAGGAACTGGCCCTGCAGCAGTTCAACCGCTGGCGCGAGCACCTGTCCGAGGACGGGCAGCCGCTGGAAGCGGACAGCGACTGGCTGCCAGCGCTGTTCACGGCCATTGCCTGGCAGTCCGGTTTCGAGGTGGAACGAGATGACCTGGAATCGCTGCAGTCGGCGGTGAACGAGCTGTCGGCGCGCTTCAACCTGCAGCTGGACTGGGGCGGCGACCTGGACGACGAGGACTTCGCCGAAGACCTGGACGGCGTGCAGCTGATGTCCACCGCCTTCGACCGCCTGCGCGAGCACAACTACACGCTGTGGAGCGTGGATGCCGGCAGCGACGGCTTCACCGGCGTGATGGCGCTGACCCGCGACGACGACGCGATGCTGGCGCTGTGCTCGCTGCTGAACGTGGAAATCCGGCTGGGCAGCGACCCGTTCTGAGATTGATCGGTAGCGCCGGGCCATGCCCGGCGCTCCCATCTACGGCCGGTACTGCGCCCTGGCGTTGGCGATCACCGCTTTGACCAGCGCGCGGTCGGTGTGCCTTGAGATCGCCTGCGCGCCGAGCGCGATCGCCTGCGTACGCAGCTCGGCGGTGACGTCGTAGTGGGCGCCGCTGGCCTTGTTCTGGAAGGCCCGCGGGGGAATGCCGAGCTGCGCCGCCATCGCGTGCAGCTCGGCCAGGGTGTCGGCCATCAGGTGCGCCCAGCGCTGTCCGCGCCAGGGATGCACCGCGTCATCGACGTAGACCGTCACCGCCGCGGCCGGTTCAGGCCTGCGGCTTGCTGTCGCTGTCAGCGGCCGGAGCGGCCTCGGCAGCGGCGTCTTCGGCCACCTCGCCCTCGGCGGCTTCGCCTTCCTCGCCCTCAGCAGCGTCGACGCCTTCGAACTCGGCGACCAGCTTGTCCAGGTACTCGTCGGCGGTCTGCTCGGATTCGGCGGCCAGGGTGTCCAGCAGCTTCTGCAGCAGTTCGGAGTACTCCAGGTTGACCTTGCGGCCTTCCTTCTCCTGCACGTTGGCCAGGTGCTTGAGCATGGCCAGCATCGGCACCGGGTTCTCGGCGTTGCCCATGGTCTGGCCGCCGATGGCCAGCAGCCACTCACGGCCCTGCAGGCCGATGGCCGCGACCACCTGGCCGTCTTCGTTGGTCAGCACGGCATGGTTCTGCACCTGCTGCTGGGCGTTCAGGCGGAGGAACGGGCGCTTGGCCTGCTGCTTCTTGCGCTTGTCGCGCTTGGCCTTGGAGTTCTGGGACATGGGGTGGAGTCACCTGGAAACGGAAAGACCGCCATTGTAGCGGGTGCGCCGGGTCATGCCCCTGGTGGGTGCGGACCAAGGTCCGCACCTACCATTTACTTTGCCGGCCCCTGCGCGGCCTGCACGTCCGGGTCGGCGGCGGGGGCCGACAGCCCCACCTGCGGGCCGGCACCGGCCAGGGCGGCTGCTTCGGCGGCCTGGGTCATCACCACGATGCTGATGCGGCGGTTGATCGGATTCTGCGGGTCGACCTTGTCGAACAGCACCGACGAAGACAGGCCGACCACGCGGGTGATCTTGCTGTCCTCCAGGCCGCCGTCCACCAGTGCGCGCCGTGCGGCGTTGGCACGATCGGCGCTTAGTTCCCAGTTGCCGTAGCCGCGCGCGGCCGAATAGGCGGTGATGTCGGTGTGGCCGGTCAGGCTGATCCGGTTCGGCACGTGGTTCAGGTAATTGGCCAGCTCGTGCAGGATCTGCTGCGTGTACGGCTTCAGCGTGGCGCTGCCGAGGTCGAACATCGGCCGGTTCTGCTTGTCCACGATCTGGATGCGCAGGCCTTCCGGGGTCAGGTCCAGCAGCAGCTGGTCCTTGAACGGCTCCAGTGCCTGGCTCTTGCTGATCGCTTCCTGCAGTTCCTTCATCAGCGCTTCCAGCTGCTGCTTGTCGCGCTGCTGCTGGTCCACCGGCTGCGGCACCGCTTCCTTCTGGTTCTGGAAGGGATCGTTGCTGCTGCCCCGCGAGATGTCGGTGGCACCACCGAGCTTGATCATCGAGGTGCTGGCGCCACCCGGGCCGGCCATGCCGGGCGCCGGCGTGGCGTTCTGCCCGCTCAGCGGGCTGGGGTTGCGGAAGTACTCGGAAATGGCCGCACGGTCGTTCTTGTTGGTGGTGGCCATCAGCCACAACACCAGGAAGAACGCCATCATCGCGGTCACGAAGTCGGCATAGGCCACCTTCCACGAACCGCCATGATGGGCGGCGTGGCCGGCCTTCTTGACCCGGCGGACGATGACGGTGGGCTTGGTCTCGGCCATGGCTTACTTGACCGTCTTCAGGTGCTGCTCGAAATCGGAGAAGGCCGGGCGCACGTTCGACGGCAGCGTCTTGCGGGCGAATTCCAGCGCGATCTTCGGGTTGTAGCCACGCAGGCAGGCCAGCAGCGCGGTCTTCACCGATTCGTAGATGCGGCTGTCCTGCTCGGCGCGCGCTTCCATCGCGGCCGCCATCGGGCCGACGAAACCGTAGCCCAGCAGGATGCCCAGGAAGGTGCCGACCAGCGCGCCGGCCACATGGCCGCCGACCTCGACGATATCCCCGCCGATCGAACCCATGGTGATGACGATGCCGAGCACCGCCGCGACGATGCCGAAACCGGGCAGTCCGTCGGCGACCTTGGTCAGAACCTGCGACGGCGCCATGGCCTCGGCGTGGTGCTTTTCCAGCTCCAGTTCCAGCAGCGGCTCCAGCTCGTGCGGCTCGATGTTGCTGCCGATCATCAGGCGCAGGCAGTCGGTGATGAAGTCGATCAGGTGGTGGTCGGCCTGCACCTTGGGGTAGTTGCCGAACAGCGCGCTTTCGGCCGGGCGCTCGACGTGGTCTTCCAGCGCCATGAAGCCTTCGCGGCGGGCCTTGTTGAGCAGTTCATAGAGCAGGCTGAGCACATCGATGTAGTCCTGCTGCTTGTAGCGCGGGCCCTTGAACACGCCGACCATGGCCTGCAGGGTCTGCTTGACCGTCTTGGCCGGGGTGCCGACCAGGAAGGCGCCGAGCGCGGCGCCACCGATGATGACCAGCTCGTAGGGCTGCCAGAGGGCACCCAGGCGGCCGTGGGCACCGAGATAGCCCCCGATCACGCTGACGATGACGACCAGGAATCCAACGATGATGAGCATGGGGGACGCAAGGAGAGGGGATATCTCCTTGTCGGCCCGTCGCCCGGTTTTCTGAAGAGGGAATTCTGTGAAATCGGTCAACGGGGTGTTTCAGCCCGCCACGCCGCTTTCGGCGCCGCCACGCTGCAACGGGTCGGGCCAGGGCTCGCCATTGCCGGTGAACGAAAGTGAGACGGAGTTCAGGCAGTGGCGCTCGTAGGTGGGCGGCGGGCCGTCCGGGAAAACGTGACCCAGGTGGCTGCCGCAGCGCGCGCAGGTGATCTCGGTGCGGACCATGCCGTGGCTGGTATCGCGGATTTCGCGCACGTGTGCCGGGTCGAACGGGGCGAAGAAGCTCGGCCAACCGGTGCCGGAATCGAACTTGGTGCTGGAGCGGAACAGCGGCAGTGCGCACAGCCGGCAGCAGTAGACACCCTCGCGCTTGTTGTCGAGGAACACGCCGCAGAACGGCGCCTCGGTACCGTGCTGCAGCAGCACGCGGCGCTCCTCGCTGCTGAGGCCGGCGATCAGCGCCTCGGTCTGGGTGGCGGTGGGGGGCGTCAGGTCGAAGGCAGTCATGGCGGCGCTCCGTGGGGTTGATGGCCTGGGGATGGCGGAAAACGTGGGGGTGCCGGCGCGCGCTTGCAAGTGTGATGGCCGTTCATGGCCGGCACACAGGTGCAGGCGCAAGGTACATGTGATCCACGCCGGAGCGTGACATGAAACCGACCCTTTCCCTGCTGTTGATGGCCCTGGTGCCCCTGGTCGTGCAGGCCCAGGTACCGACGTCGTCGAGCCCGACCGCCACCCGCAGTGCCACCACCGTGGCACCGCAGCCGGTGATGCCGCCGCCGCAGGCCGCCCGCCCGCAGCCGCAGGTCCTGCCGTCGCCGCAGCCGGCGCAGCCGATCAGGTCCACCGGCCCCGCCCAGATCGCGCCCACCCCGGCGCCGAAGCCGGCCGACAAGGTGTACGACCGCAATGGCCGTATCGTCCCCGGGGTACGCCCGGCCGGTCCGAACCGCGTGTTCGATTCGCGTACTGGCCGCTATTACGACAGCGTGCCGGCCGGCGATGGCCAGCAGATCAAGCGCTGATCTCGGGTGCCAAACGAGGTTGGCGGCTACCGCACGCTGTCCGGCCTGAACGCACGAAAACAACCTGCTGCAGATCACTGCTTTTTCGCCTGCGATTAACCGTTCCGGGACCAACGTGACCGTGCGCCGGCATTCCGCCGCCGCATGTCCTTCGTCCACTGGATCGCGATCATGAAAAACCAGCAGAACCGTCATCCCGGCAAGGAACCGCAGGGCCGCAACCCGCAGCAACAACAGCAGCAACAGCAACAGCAGCAGATGGAGCCGCAGCAGCCGCACAAGGGTGGCAAGCAGCAGGAACAGCGCTCGCAGAAGCATCCGCAGCAGCGCTGACGGACCCGGGGGTCAGAGCCCGCTGCACGGGATCTGGCCCCACTACCGTTCCGGACTCAATCCGGAATCGGCAGGCTCAGCGTTTCCTTCACTTCTTCCATCACGATGTAGCTCTTCGACTCTCGTACATGCGGCAGTGTCAGCAAGGTGCTGCCGAGCAGCTTGCGGTAGGAGGCCATTTCGCTGATCCGTGCCTTCAGCAGGTAATCGAAGTCGCCCGAGACCAGATGGCACTCCAGCACGTTGGGCAGCTTCAGGGCCGCGCGCCGGAACTCTTCGAAGATGTCGCCGGACTTGTAGGCCAGGCTGATCTCCACGAACACCAGCAGGCTGGCTTTCACCGCCGCCGGGTCGAGGTGGGCGTGGTAGCCGGTGATTACCCCTTCGCGCTCGAGCCGGCGCACGCGCTCGGTGCACGGGGTGGTCGACAGGCCGACCCGCTCGCCCAGTTCGGTGAAGGAGATACGGCCCTCGGCCTGCAGGATGCGCAGGATCTTGCGGTCGATCTTGTCCAGTTCGCGGGTACGGGTGGCCATGGCCGTCAACCTTGGGGAATGAATTGCAGGGGAACATTCTGCCGGTTGATTGCAAATCAGGCAAATCAACTGGGAATGGCTGTCTATACTTCCCCAATTATGGTCCCGGCACGCTCCAGTGCAGGGAATGATCGGGTTGGAGAAGTCCCATGCGAGTCCTAGTTCTCGGCAGCGGCGTGATCGGCACCACCAGTGCCTGGTACCTGCGACAGGCCGGGTTTGAAGTCACGGTCATCGACCGCCAACCCGGCCCGGCGCTGGAAACCAGCTTTGCCAATGCCGGCCAGCTGTCGTTCGGCTACACCTCGCCGTGGGCCGCCCCGGGCGTGCCGAAGAAGGCCATCGGTTGGCTGTTCGAGAAGCATGCGCCGCTGGCGATCAAGCCGGGCATGGACCTGGCCCAGTACCGCTGGCTGTGGCAGATGCTGCGCAACTGCACCCACGAGCGCTACGCGATCAACAAGGCGCGCATGGTGCGCATGTCCGAGTACAGCCGCGACTGCCTGAACGAGCTGCGCGCGCAGATCGGCATCGAGTTCGAAGGCCGCGACCTGGGCACCACCCAGCTGTTCCGCACCCAGCAGCAGCTTGATGCCTCGGCGCAGGACATCGAGATCCTGGCCCAGTACGGCGTGCCGTACGAGGTACTGGACCGCGCCGGCATCATCCAGGCCGAACCGGCCCTGGCCCATGTCGATGGCCTGGTCGGCGCGCTGCGCCTGCCGCGTGACCAGACCGGCGACTGCCAGCTGTTCACCCGCCGCCTGGCGCAGATGTGCGTGGATGCCGGTGTCGAGTTCCGTTTCGACCAGGACATCACCGGCCTGGAGTTCGATGGCGATCGCATCACCGGCGTACGCATCGACGGCAAGCTGGAAACCGCCGACCGCTTCGTGGTCGCGCTCGGCAGCTATTCGCCGGCGCTGGTCGCATCGCTGGGCATGCGCCTGCCGGTGTATCCGCTGAAGGGCTACTCGCTGACCCTGCCGATCACCGACCCGGCGATGGCGCCGACCTCGACCATCCTCGATGAGAGCTACAAGGTGGCGGTGACCCGTTTTGACGACCGCATCCGCGTCGGTGGCATGGCCGAAGTGGCCGGCTTCGACCTGTCGCTGTCGCAGCGCCGTCGCGAGACCCTGGAGCTGGTGGTCAGCGATCTCTACCCGAAGGGCGGTGACCTGTCGCGCGCGCAGTTCTGGACCGGCCTGCGCCCGGCCACGCCGGACGGTACGCCGGTGATCGGCGCCACGCCATTCCGCAACCTGTACCTCAACACCGGCCACGGCACGCTGGGCTGGACCATGGCCTGCGGCTCGGGCCGCTACCTGGCCGACCTGATGAGCGCGCGCCAGCCGCAGATCAGCACCGAAGGCCTGGATATTTTCCGCTACGGCCAGTACGGTCACGCGCCGCAACAAGAGAACCGCACATGCGTCCTGCCCGCGCGCTGATCGATCTGGGCGCCCTGCGCAGCAACTACCGGCTCGCCCGTGAACTGGGCGGTGGCAAGGCCCTGGCGATCATCAAGGCCGATGCCTATGGCCACGGCGCAGTGCGCTGTGCGCAGGCACTGGAAGGCGAGGCCGATGGCTTCGGCGTGGCCACCATCGAAGAGGCGCTGGAACTGCGCCAGGCCGGCATCCGTGCGCCGATCCTGCTGCTGGAAGGCATCTTCGAGCCCAGCGACATGGCGCTGGTGGCCGAACACGATTTCTGGTTCGCGGTGGGCTCGCCGTGGCAGCTGGAAGCCCTGGTCGCGTTCGACAGCCCGCGCCCGCTGACGGTGTGGCTGAAGCTGGACAGCGGCATGCATCGCCTCGGCCTGGACGTGGACAGCTTCCGCGCGGCGCATGCACGCCTGTCGGCGCTGCCGCAGGTCGAGCGCATCGTGCTGATGACCCACCTGGCGCGCGCCGACGAGCTGGACAGCGAACGCACCCACGAGCAGGCGGCGACCTTCGCGCGGGCCATCGACGGCCTGCGCGGCGAGACCAGCGTGTGCAACTCGCCGGCACTGCTGGGCTGGCCGGATGTGCGCAGCGACTGGGTCCGCCCGGGCCTGATGCTGTACGGCGCCAACCCGCTGCCGGACAACACCGCGTTGACCGAGCGCCTGCGCCCGGTGATGACGATGCAGTCCAGGGTGATCGCCGAGCGCTGGATCGAGGCCGGTGAGCCGGTGGGCTATGGCGCCCGCTTCGTGGCCAAGGCACGCACCCGCGTGGGCGTGGTCGCGCTCGGCTATGCCGACGGTTATCCGCAGTTTGCCCCGAATGGCACCCCGGCGCTGATCGATGGTCAGCCCGGTGCCCTGATCGGGCGCGTGTCGATGGACATGCTGACCGTGGACCTGACCGCGCACGCGCAGGCCGGCATCGGCAGCGTGGTGGAACTGTGGGGCAGTGCACCGACGCTGTCCGAACTGGCGCCGCGCTGCGGCGTGAGTGCGTACCAGCTGCCCTGCGCGGTCAAGCGCGTGGCGAAGGTCTATCAGGACTGACCGAACGCTGGCCGTGCACGGCTCTGGTAGCGGCCGACCTTGGTCGGCGCTTTGAATGCGTGTCGACCAAGGTCGACACCTACCGGTGGGTCGCGCCGCCCGGGATCATCGTGCGGCGGTGGCCTGGCTGGCCAGCTGCCGCTTCACCCAGTCATCGATCAGGCGCTTCTCGTAGCGCAGCGGATCACTGTCGCTCTTCAGCCCCAGGTTGTGCAGGTAGCCGGTATCGCTGAGGCGCGCATCGCCCTCGCTGACGATACGGCCGCTGGCGTCCTTCAACGTGTACTGCAGGCTGATCCGCGGCGGGTAGATGTCACGCATGATCCGGATGTCGCGGCCACGCGGGCCATGCCACGGCTCGTAGTCACCGGCGCGCTTGATGTCGACCAGGGTCACATCGAGGGTCTGCCCAGGCTGCAGCGGCTTGGCGGCGGTGGTCTGCAGGTAGCGTGCCAGCTGCTGTACCCAGTCGCCACGCTCGGCCTCGAAGCGGTTGGTGCTCTGGCGGATCTCGGTGAATTTGGCCGGGTCCTCCCATTTCACGCTGACCGGGCCATCGGCCTGCAACGCACGTGGCGCGTCCGCATCGGTCACGGTGCGAAGTGCAGCGTTGGCGCCGCCCGCCACCAGGGCGCCTGCCAGCAGGGCAATCGCGAGTGAGCGTTTCATGACGGTCTCCTGCGTCCCCGCGATGGGGACGATGTTGATCACAGATCGAGTGTGATCCTGCGGCCGGGCCGCCGCAATGGCAGATTGCGTCATGCGCAAGAGTGGTTGCCGCCAATTCATCGTCGTCAACCATGACTGACGGCGCTTGACGCTGTGAATACGCCCTTTGGAAGATGCTGTGCCTCCAACCCGGCCTGCACTGACGCCCTTGTCCACACTGCCGCCCCTCGTGGAGCGCCCACCGATGATGGTGCCGGCGCCCGAACCCGACCTGCATCATGGCGTGCTTGAGCGCATCAACGCCGGTTTCTGCGTGATCCAGGTGCTGTTCGAGGGCGATCGTGCGGTCGACTATCGTTTCATCGAGGTCAACGACGCCTTCGAGCGCCACACCGGCCTGAAGGATGCGCGTGGCCAGCGCATGACGGCGCTGGAACCGGGCCACGAGGAAGACTGGTTCCGCATCTACGGCGAAGTTGCCCGCAGTGGCCGGCCGGCACAGTTCGAGATGGAAGCGCGTGCGCTGGGCCGCTCGTTCGCGGTGGATGCGGTGCGCGTGGGCCGCCCGGGTGAGGACAAGGTCGGCATCCTGTTCTTCGACATCACCGCGCGCAAGCAGATGGAAGTGGAGCTGGGCGAAAGCGAAGCCCGCTTCAGTGCGCTGGCCGACGGTCTGCCGATGCCGGTGTGGGTGCTCGACGAGCGCGGCCATGCCCGTTTCGTCAACAGCGCTTTCAGTGAGTTCTTCGGCGGCGACGAGACGCGCGTGCCGGAAGACGTCTGGCGTGGCCTGGTGCACCCGGACGATGCGTCGGTGTTCGAGTACGAACTGCAGGAAGCGCTGAAGGCGCAGCGGTCGATGCATGCGCTGGTGCGGGCCCGACGCGCCGATGGCGACTGGCGTTGGTTGGAGATGAACGCGCGTCCGCGCTTCTCGCGGATGGGCCGCTTCATCGGCCTGGCCGGCAGCAGCCCGGACGTGACCGAACGCCGCGAGATCGAACTGGCCCGCGAGGAGCTGCTGCAGTCCGAGCGTGCCGCGCGCAGCGCAGCCGAGAACATGGCGCGGCTGAAGGATGAGTTCCTGGCCACGCTGTCGCATGAACTGCGTACGCCACTGACCACCATCCTCGGTTGGAGCGAGCTGCTGCTGCAGCGCGTGGACAACACCAGCCCGCTGTACAAGGGCCTGAACGTGATCGCCAACAGCGCCGGTGCGCAGAAGCGGCTGATCTCGGACATGCTCGACCTCAGCAGCATGCTGCTGGGCAAGGTGCAGCTGGAGGTGGAGATACTGGACCTGCGCGACCTGCTGGGCGAAGCCATCGGCGCGCAGGAGCTGGTCGCCGAAGGCAAGGCGCTGGACGTGAGCCTGCAGCTGCCGGAGCAGCCCAGCCTGGTGCTGGGCGATGCCACCCGCCTGCAGCAGGTGTTGTGGAACCTGCTGTCGAATGCGATCAAGTTCACCCCGGCCGAAGGCCGCATCGATCTGCAGCTGCAGGCCGACGGCAACCACTGGGTGATCACCGTGCGCGACACCGGCGACGGCATCGCGCCCGAATTCCTCAATCATCTGTTCAGCCGCTTCCGCCAGGCCGATGGCACCACCACCCGACGGCATGGCGGCCTCGGCCTGGGTCTGGCAATCGTGCAGCAGCTGGTCGAACTGCATGGCGGTACCGTCGCCGCCGCCAGCGAGGGCCATGGCCACGGCGCCACCTTCACCGTGCGCCTGCCGCAGCACATTCCCGATGCCGAACGGCGGCCGCTGCGCGAAGTGATCAGCGGACCGATCCTGGAGCCGGTGATCGTCGAGCCGTATCCGCTGCGTGGCATGCACGTGCTGGCGGTGGAAGACCAGCCGGAAGTGCTGGAGTACCTGCGGCGCATGCTGGAAGAGCAGGGCGCAAGCGTGTCGGCAGCCAGCTCGGCCGGTGAAGCGCTGGCGCTGCTGGCCGATACCGGGCACCTGCAGTACCACGTGATGCTGACCGACATCGGCATGCCGGGCATGGATGGCTATGGCCTGGTGCGCACGCTGCGCGAGGACATGGGCGTGGATGCGATGACCCTGCCGGCGGTTGCCGTGACCGCGCTGGCACGTGCCGATGACCGGCGCCGAGCGTTGGCGTCGGGCTTCCAGGAACACGTGGCCAAGCCGTACTCGGTGGCACAGCTGGTGGCTGCGGTACGCAAAGTGCAGGTGCCACGCGCGGACAGCGCGCTGCACTGAGCATTCACGGCCGATCGGCGACCCTGCACGCAGGAGGTCGCCGATGTCCCGTACAGCTCCCCGCATCCATACCGATCCGGCGCAGATCGCGCGCCTGGAAGCCCTGCTGCCGCAGCTGGAAGGCGAAACGCAGGTGGAACTGACCCTGCAGGATGGTCGCCGGTTGCTCGGCACCGTCGCCGTGAAACCGACGGTGCAGCAATACCGCAACGAGGCCGGCGACGAAGGCAGCAACGGCCAGCTGCGGCTGGATGACTACGATACGCCGGTGCAGCAGCACCACGTGTGGCTGGACGAGATCGCCAGCATCCGCAGGTTGCCGCCCAGGGTCTGACGGCAACCTGCCAACCCCATCCACGCATGGCGTGGATCTACTGGAAAGGGCCACGCATGGATGTGCGTGACCTCGTCATCGGCCAGGCCTCATGCCGTCCACGCACAGCGTGGATTTTCCAGAGGTTGCAGTAGAGCCACGCCATGCGTGGCTGTTTGGATCAATGCTCGAACAACGTAGGCGTCGCCTCGAACCGGCGCGCGTAGGCGCGTTCTTCCGCGACCCTCGCCACCTCGTCGTCGGCCAGGTCCGGTGCGCCGTACACCGCATAGGCCACGCTTCCGTCGGCACCATGGCCGACCTGGTGCAGCCGGTAGCGCGAGTGGCCACCGCCGGTGTCCTCGGGGTAATGCACGGGCGGATGGCTGCCTTCCAGGTCCATTTCACTGTTGTCGACCACGCCACCGACGAACAAGGCTCGCATGCAGGTTCTCCTGGGTTTCCGGGGGAGCCTCTACCCTGAACGTTTCAATGTTGCTGGCAGATCAAGGCCCCGTTCGGGTTTCGCAAAGCGGCCGCCGGGGCCGGCCCGGCCAAGCCGGTACAATGGACGGCCCTCACGCTTGAAGTACCCGCGCCGATGGCCTCCAGCGACGACGCCCCCCTGCAGACCCTGTTCCTGCCGTTCTCCCAAGGCGCCCTGCGCTGGCCGGAGGGCCCGGTGGCCTTCCTGCGTGCCCGCGACGGCTGGCCGCTGCGCGAAGTGGCCGGCAACCGCGAAGTGCATTGCGAGCAGAGCTTTGCCCCGTTCGCGCAGCCGCTGCAGCAGGCCGCCGGCTGGACCGTCAGCGGCCAGCTGGATGATGTGGCCGGCAAGGGCCGCTACCCGCTGGTGCTGGTGCTGCCGCCGCGCCAGCGCGAGGAGGCCCGTGCCCTGTTCGCGCGCGCGCTGGCGCTGGTCGCCGACGGCGGCCGCATCGTCGCCTGCCAGTCCAACAACGAAGGCGCACGTTCGGGCGAGGGCGACCTCAAGCAACTGACCGGCCTCGGCGGCAGCCTGACCAAGAACCACTGCCGCGTGTACTGGACCGCCCCGATGCAGGGCCAGCACGACGCCGACCTGGCCAAGCGCTGGTCGGCACTGGATGCGGTGCGGCCGATCGTCGGCGGCCGTTTCCTCAGCCGCCCGGGCGTGTTCGCCTGGGATCGCATCGACCCGGCGTCGGCGCTGTTGGCCGAGCACCTGCCGGCCGACCTGGCCGGGCGTGCCGCCGACCTCGGCGCGGGCTATGGCTACCTGTCGCGCGAGCTGCTGGAACGCTGCCCGAAGATCACCGCGCTGGATCTGTACGAAGCCGAGCAGCGTGCGCTGGCCCTGGCCGAACTGAACCTGGCGCCGCCGCCGCGCGCGCTGCCGCTGCGCTTCCTGTGGCAGGACGTCACCGCCGGCATCGAGCCGGGCTACGACGTCATCATCAGCAACCCGCCGTTCCACACGCCCTCGCGCGCCGATCGCCCGGATATCGGCCAGCGCTTCATCGCCGTGGCCGCGCAGGCGCTGCGCCCGGGCGGACGCCTGTACGTGGTGGCCAACCGCCACCTGCCGTACGAGTACACGCTCAACGAGAGCTTTGGCGCGGTGCGCGTGATCGCCGAGCGTGATGGCTTCAAGCTGGTGGAAGCGGTGAAGGGGAAGGGCAAGTGAAGCTGGTCAAGCTTATTGCCAACCTGGGCTATGGCAGCCGCAAGCAGGTGCAGTGGATGTTCCGCGAAGGCCGCGTCACCGACGCCGGCGGCGAGGTGCTGTATGCCGACGACCAGGTGCCGCACGAGGCGATCCGGGTCGACGGCGAGCCGCTGGACCCGCCGGTGGGGCTGTCGATCGCGCTGCACAAGCCGGCCGGCTACACCTGTTCGACCAAGGACACCGGCCGCTTGATCTACGACCTGCTGCCGCCGCGCTTCCGTGACCGCGATCCGGTGCTGTCCACCGTGGGCCGCCTCGACCGCGAGACCAGCGGCCTGCTGCTGCTGACCGACGATGGCGGCCTGCTGCACCGGATCATCTCGCCGAAGTCGAAGCTGCCCAAGGTTTACGAAGTGGAACTGAGCGACGACCTGCGCGGCGACGAAGTGGCGTTGTTCGCCAGCGGTACGCTGATGCTGGAGTCCGAGAAGACCCCCCTGCTGCCGGCTGAACTGGAAGTGCTGGATGCGCGCCGCGCACGCCTGGTGCTGCATGAAGGCCGCTACCATCAGGTACGCCGCATGTTCGCCGCCACCGGCAACCACGTGCAGGCCCTGCACCGCAGCCGTGTCGGCGGGCTGGACCTGCAGGGACTGGACGAGGGGCAATGGCGGCAGCTCACCTCCACCGATCTGGATACGCTGTTCGCTCCATGACCACCATCGCTGCGCTGCCGTTCCTGCCCGACGCCGTCATCTTTGACATGGACGGCCTGATGATCGACAGCGAGCGGGTCTCGCTGGCCTGCTGGAGCGAGGCGGCCGACGAATTCGGGCTGGGCCTGGACGAGACCGTGTTCCTGCGCATGGTCGGCCTCGGTGACCGTGACACGCACGCGCTGCTGCGTGCGCAGGGTATCGAGGAAAGCGTGATCGAAGCGGTGGCCGCACGCTGCCATGAGCTGTACGAAGCACGCACACAGACCGGCCTGCCGCTGCGTCCGGGCATTCTGGAGCTGCTGGAGCTGCTGAAAGCGCACGCGGTACCGCGCGCGGTGGCAACCACCACGCGGCAGCCGCGGGCCAACCGCAAGCTGGCCGCTGCCGGCCTGCTGCCGTATTTCGATGCCGTGATCACCAGTGGTGATGTGGCGCGGCCGAAGCCGGCGCCGGATATCTACCTGCTGGCCGCGCAGCGGCTGGGCCAGGTGCCCGAGCGCTGCCTGGCGCTGGAAGACTCACCGGCCGGCACGCGTGCAGCGCTGGCGGCAGGCATGACCGTGATCCAGGTGCCGGACCTGGTGCATCCGGATGAAGAGCTGCGCGCACTGGGCCACCGCATCGTCGGCTCGCTGGTGGACGCGCACGCGCTGCTGCTGCCGCTGCTGCCGAAATAACCGGTAGGTACCGACCACCGCCCAGGTGGGTGCCGACCGTTGGTCGGCACACCTGCCCCATCACACCCGCCCGAACACCAGTGCAGCGTTGGTGCCACCGAAGCCAAAGCTGTTGGACATCACCGTATCCAGCTTCTGCTCGAGGCTCTCGCGCAGGATCGGGAAGCTTTCCACCTTCGGGTCCAGTTCGCCGATGTTGGCCGAACCGGCAACGAAGCCATCGCGCATCATCAGCAGGCAGTAGATCGCCTCATGCACGCTGGCCGCACCCAGCGAGTGGCCGGACAACGCCTTGGTCGAGGACAGCGGTGGCACCGCATCGCCGAACACTTCGCGGATCGCGTTGAGCTCGGTTACGTCGCCCAGCGGCGTGGAAGTGCCGTGGGTGTTGAGATAGTCCAGCGGGCGGTCGACGCCCTGCAGCGCCATCTTCATGCAGCGCACCGCGCCTTCGCCGGACGGCGCGACCATGTCGGCGCCATCGGAGGTCACGCCATAGCCGATCAGCTCGGCATGGATGTGCGCGCCGCGCGCAACGGCGTGGTCGTAGTCCTCCAGCACCAGCATGCCGCCGCCACCGGCGATGACGAAGCCGTCGCGGTCCTTGTCGTACGGACGCGAGGCGCTGGCCGGGGTCTCGTTGAAGCTGGTCGACAGCGCACCCATCGCATCGAACATCACGCTCATCGACCAGTGCAGGTCTTCACCGCCACCGGCGAACATGATGTCCTGCGCGCCATGGCGGATCATGTCCGCGGCGGCGCCGATGCAGTGTGCCGAGGTCGCACAGGCGGCTGACAGCGAGTAGCTGACGCCCTTGATCTGGTAGGCGGTGGCCAGGCAGGCCGAGACCGTCGAGCACATCGTGCGCGGCACCATGTACGGGCCGACCTTGCGCACACCACGTTCGCGCAGCAGGTCGACCGCGCCGATCTGCCATTCGCTGGAGCCGCCGCCGGAACCGGCGATCAGGCCGGTGCGCAGGTTGCTGACCTGCTCGGGGCTGAGCCCGGCATCGGCGATCGCATCGCGCATGGACAGGTAGGCGAAGGCCGCCGCATCGCTCATGAAGCGCTTCTGCTTGCGGTCGATCAGCGCCTCCAGGTCGAGGTCGACGCGACCGCCGACCTGGCTGCGCAGGCCCGCTTCGGCGTGGTCGGCCAGGGCGGTGATGCCCGAGCGCCCTTCGCGCAGCGCAGCCGAAACGGTATCCAGATCATTGCCGAGGCAGGACGTGATGCCCATGCCGGTGATGACGACGCGACGCATCAGAAGCTCCCGGTTTCAGTGAACAGGCCGACGCGCAGGTCGCGCGCGCTGTAGATTTCGCGGTCATCCACGTACATGCGGGCGTCCGACTGGGCCATCACCAGCTTGCGGTTGATGACACGGCTGATGTCGATCTCGTAGCGCACCAGCTTGGCCTCCGGCAGTACCTGGCCGGTGAACTTCACCTCGCCGCAGCCCAGTGCGCGGCCCTTGCCGGGGGCGCCCAGCCAGGTCAGGAAGAAGCCGGTCAGCTGCCACATGGCATCCAGGCCGAGGCAGCCGGGCATCACCGGGTCGCCGATGAAGTGGCAGCCGAAGAACCACAGGTCCGGGCGGATATCCAGTTCGGCGCGTACCATGCCCTTGCCATGCGGTCCGCCGTCCTCGCGGATGTCGGTGATGCGGTCGAACATCAGCATCGGATCGTTGGGCAAACGGCCGGCGGCGGTGCCGAACAGTTCACCGCGTGCGCTGGCCAGCAGCTGTTCGCGGTTGAACGCGTGGAGACGGGTCATGAAGCACAATCCTGGAAGCGGGGAAACAGGGAAACAAGCGCTCGAGGATGCCCGTGGAAACTGCGCCGATCAAACATTTCAACCGTACGCAACCGTAGTGTTTTCAATGGAATACGCGCATCCTGTTGATGTGCAACGACCATACTTCGGCGTGTGGCCCGTTCGGCACGTCCCCTCCCTTTCCGCCTGACATGACCCGACTGCGCAAGATCATCCACGTCGACATGGACGCGTTCTACGCGTCGGTGGAGCAGCGCGACGATCCGTCACTGCGCGGCAAGCCGGTGGTTGTGGCATGGCGTGGCGCCCGCTCGGTGGTGTGCGCGGCCTCGTACGAGGCACGCGTGTTCGGCGTGCGTTCGGCAATGCCGGCGCTGCGTGCCGAACGCCTGTGTCCGGATGCGATCTTCGTGCCGCCGGACTTCGCACGTTACAAAGCGGTGTCACGCCACGTGCGCGAGATCTTCCTGCGCCACACCGACCTGGTCGAGCCGTTGTCGCTGGACGAGGCTTACCTGGACGTGACCGAGCCGAAGAGCGGCATCGAACTGGCCACCGATATCGCCCGTACCATCCGCACGCAGATCCGCGAGGAGACGAACCTGACCGCTTCAGCCGGGATCGCGCCGAACAAGTTCCTGGCCAAGATCGCTTCGGACTGGCGCAAGCCCGATGGCCAGTTCGTGATTCCGCCGCAGCGGGTGGACGCGTTTCTGCTGCCGCTGCCGGTGAACCGCGTGCCCGGCGTCGGCAAGGTGATGGAAGGAAAACTTGCCGCACGTGGCATCGTCACCTGCGGCGATCTGCGGCAGTGGGCCTTGATCGATCTGGAAGAGGCGTTCGGCAGTTTCGGCCGCAGCCTATACAACCGCGCACGCGGCATCGACGAGCGGCCGGTGGAGCCGGACCAGCAGGTGCAGTCGATTTCCTCCGAAGACACCTTCGCCGAGGATCTGCCGCTGGAAGACCTGGGGGAGGCGATCGTGCAGTTGGCAGAGAAGACCTGGAATGCCACGCGCAAGACCGAACGCGTCGGCCACACCGTGGTACTGAAACTGAAGACCGCACAGTTCCGCATCCTCACCCGCAGCTTCACCCCGGAGCGCCCGCCGGAATCGATGGAAGAACTGCGCGACATCGCCCTGGCCCTGCGCGCGCGGGTGGACCTGCCGGCGGAGACCCGCTACCGGCTGGTGGGTGTCGGACTCGGTGGCTTCCGCGAAAAGGAGCCGGTGGTGCAGGGGGAACTGTTCGAGCACTGATCATTGTCGTGCCGACCAACGGTCGGCACCCACCAACAGCAGCAGGTTCCATCAGCAGCAGGTTCCATCAGCAGCAGGTTCCGACAGATGGCGGGAAACTGTCGAAGGCGGGGTGGGTCCGGTTGCGGGGGCGTGAGCGCCATGGATGGCGCGACCGAGCCTCCATGGATGGATTCACGGCGTCCCCCGCAACCGGACCCACCCCGCCATCCCCCAGGAAGCCCGCTGTTGCAGTTGCTTTGGCTGTTGCTGTTGCTGTTGCTGTTGCTCCGGCTCCTGCGGGTGCAGGGCTGCAAGCCCTGCAGACACCCCCTCGTGCACAATGGGGCCGACCCCGCCTGGACACCGTCCCTGATGTCGAGCAAGCCGTATTCAGAAGCCTGCGAGCGCAACCGCGAACCCATCGCCACCGCACTCGACCCGTGGATGGGCGACCGCCATCGGCTGCTGGAGATCGGCAGTGGCACCGGCCAGCACGCGGCGTTCTTCGCCGAGCGCTGGCCCTGGCTGCGCTGGCAGCCTAGCGATCATCCGGACCATCTGCCCGGCATCGAGGCCTGGCGCGCGGAGGCGGCGTTGCTGAATCTGCTGCCGCCGGTGGCACTGCAGGTGGAACTCCCCCCGGCGCCGGGCCTGTCGTTGCCCGAGGGCAGCACGTTCGATGCCGCATTCAGCGCCAACACGTTGCACATCATGAGCTGGGAGCATGTGCAGGCGCTGTTCGCCGCGCTGCCATCGGTGCTGCGGCATGGTGCGCTGCTGGCGGTATACGGCCCGTTCAACTACGGCGGCCGCTACACCAGCGACAGCAACGCGCAGTTCGATGCCTGGCTTAAGGCGCGTGATCCACGCAGCGGCATCCGCGATGTGGAAGCGGTGCAGGCACTGGCGGCGGACAACGGCTTCACCCGCCTGGGTGATGTGGCGATGCCGGCCAACAACCGGTTGCTGCTGTGGCGGCTGGGGTGATCAGGCGTCCGGCGACATGCTGGAAAGGCGTGCCGCCGCAGCGCGCAGCCCGTTGAAAATGGGTTCGGACACGTTTACGGGGAAATCACTTGGGAGCTGACGCGTGACCTGCTCGATGGCGGGTTCGACGGCTGCGATCAGCGCTTCGATCCACGGCTCCGCACCATCAGCGACACCACAGGCGCGTGCGGTTTCGTTCCAATGGCGTCGTCGCACAAGGTGCAGCTTCCGGTGGCGGTTCTTGCCCTGGACGGACATGGCGAGCTGTGCATTCCGCGGGTCGAGCTGGTTTGGCCCCCTACCCAGGATGGGATGCACCGACAATACGTCGTAGACGGGTGTCAGGCGGAAGCGTCCACCGGCTTCGAGGTAAACACTGAAGTTCTTGGCATGTCCATCGGTTGCAGCCAACATCCAGAAAAGAATTTGCGTCTTGAAGAAGGTCGCCCGATCCTCGAAATGCTCGGATTGTCGAAGCAGATCCATGATGGTCACGATGCCTGGGCCGCCATCGGATTCATACTTCCTGGCAGCGGGCAGACCGAAGACCTGGCACATGTCTTCCTGCGGCAGCCGCAGCCACCACCGGCGATCTGCAGAAAGGCGGCGGTCGAATCGCTCCACAATAAGCGCGCGTTCGTCCTTGAAGCGTCCCATCTGCGTATTCGCAACGGGGATTCCAAAGGCGGAAAGCAGTTGCATGCACAGCCATTCGTTCTCGACGGATTGGTGCATGTCCGCCCGCATGTTGCCTACAATGCCAAGCGGCAGCTTGAAGATATGGGTGGATGGGGTACTGCCGGTAGGAATGCACCACTGGCCAGCATGCAGCAGAAGTCCCGTCTTCTCCTGCGCACCGGCGATGGATATGCGGAACGCATCATCACTGGTGGGTGCGCCAGGTAGATTCCCTGCCGTCACCTGACGCAGGATCGCAGCGACGCCTGATTCGTCCAACGCTTCGCACGTAATCTGCTGGATGTCCCCCGGTGTATGCGAAAGCGGCAGCAGTTGCACTGCGCCGACGCAATCCCGGCCAATGGCTTCGAGAAGATCGAATGTGTCGCTGCTGCGCGTGGAGAACCTGTCGCGGATCCGGTTGCGGATGACGGCGTTGTCGGGAAGAAGGTTGTCGAAGTAGTTGTTGACGACATCGCCCCGATGGCTCTCACCCTCCGGGAGCAGGGGCAGTGAGAGTGACAACGGCCGGGACTGGGCGGAGCTGATCCACGAGTCGACGTACGAAAGCCGGGGAGAGCCGCTCCGGACATCATCCCAGAGCGCGACCTCGACACCATTCATCCAGACCCGCAGCGTACCCATGGCTCACCACTCCAACGTTGACGTTGTCTCCGGGGGGCTTCGCTGCTGCAATCTGACTTCCAGACCCAGCACTGCCCAGACCCGCATCAGCCGTTCGAAGCTTGCCGATGCCGGGTCGCGCTCCAATGCGCCTACTGCCTGGCGGCTTATGCCGAGCTGTGCCGCCAACTGCGCCTGGCTCAGGCCCGCCTGGCGCCTGAACGCACGCATCAGCGGTGCCAGTTGTTGAGGTGTCCTCACCGTGTGCAGCGGCCTGTCCATATCGGCAGTCCCCTAGAAAGTGGCCGTACGCGAACGTGTACGCAAAGGATAGGTTGCATTACGACAAGCAACCTATCTCTTTCCTTCGCTGGAGGCAACCTATCGATTGCTATCTCATTATGCAATCAATAGGTTGCTTTCGTGCCGTCAGCGGTGCTCAAGCCACCTGCACGATATGCAGCGCCTTCGGATTGCGCCACTGCGCCAGCAGGGCGGCTTCGCGCGCCTTGGCCTGCTCGAAATGCGCTTCCTTGACGTGGCCGAAGCCTCGGATGTGCTCGGGCACGCTGGCGATTTCCACCGCCAGTGCCAGGCGGCCGTCTTCCAGGCCATCCAGCAGCAGCTGCACGGTGGCCTCGTAGTCACCGATCAGCTTGCGCTCCATGCGGCGTTCCTCGGTGCGGCCGAACACATCAAGTCGGCCGCCACGCAGGAACTTCAGCTTGGCCAGCAGGCCGAAGGCCTTGAACATCCACGGGCCGTATTCCTTCTTCAGCAACCGGCCCTGCTCGTCCTTCCTGGCGAACAGCGGCGGTGCCAGGTGGAAGCGCAGCTGGTAATCGCCCTCGAACTGCTGCTGCAGGCGGCGCTGGAAGTCACCGCTGGTGTACAGGCGGGCCACTTCGTACTCGTCCTTGTAGGCCATCAGCTTGAACAGGTAGCGGGCCACGGTCTCGGTCAGCGCGGTGGAGCCGCCGATGCGCTCGGCTTCGGCCGCACGCACGCGCTCGATCACGCTGCGGTAGCGGTTGGCGTAGGCGGCGTCCTGGTACTCGACCAGGAAGGCGGCGCGGCGCTCGATCATTTCATCCAGCGAACGCGACAGGCGTGCATCGTCCAGCGGCAGGAACGCCACGTCGCCACCGTGCGAGGGCAGGCCACGCAGTTCGCGTTCATCGCCGGTGTTGCGCGGTGCGGCGGTGGCACCCCATTCGTTGCCTTCCCACTCACCCGGCGGCAGCGGATGCAGCGGGCCCGGGGTGGATTCGGTATCGGTGTGGCGGTTGCGCAGCAGGCCTGCGGCCTGCTGCACGGCCTGCGGATCGACCACCGACAGGCGGCCCCAGGCAAAGGCCTGCTGGTTCATCGCCACGGCCGCGCCGTTGAGTTCGATGGCGCGCATCAGCGAGTCGAACGACAGCGGTACCAGACCCTGCTGCCACGCGTAGCCGAGGATGAACAGGTTGGCGGCGATGGCATCGCCCAGCAGCGCGGTGGCCAGCTGGGTGGCATCCAGCAGCAGCGGTTCCTCGCCACCCAGCGCCACGCGCACACCGGCCACGATGTCGGCGGCGGGGAACTGCATGTCCGGGCGGGTGGTGAAGGTACCGGGCATCGCTTCGTAGGTGTTCAGCACCACCTGCGAACGGCCGGCACGCACCTTCGACAGGGCCCAGTAGTCGTTGACCACCACCATGTCGCAGCCCACCACCAGGTCAGCCTCACCGGCGGCGATGCGCACGGCGTGGATGTCTTCGGGACGACGGGCGATGCGGATGTGCGTGGTCACCGCGCCGCCCTTCTGTGCCAGGCCGGTCTGGTCGAGCACGGTCGCACCCTTGCCTTCCAGGTGGCCGGCCATGCCCAGCAGCGCGCCGATGGTCACCACGCCGGTACCGCCGACGCCGGTGATCAGGATGTTCCAGGGCTGTTCGAGGGTGCCGCGGATGGCCGGTGCCGGCAGGTTGTCCAGCAGGGTGGAAGCATCGCGCTTGCTGCCCTTGCGCGGCTGGCCCCCGTGCACGGTGACGAAGCTCGGGCAGAAACCGTTCACGCAGGAATAGTCCTTGTTGCAGTTGGACTGGTCGATCTCGCGCTTGCGCCCGAACTCGGTTTCCTTCGGCAGTACCGACACGCAGAAGCTCTTCTTGCCGCAGTCGCCACAGCCTTCACAGACCAGCGAATTGATCAGCACGCGCTTCTGCGGATCTTCCAGCTTGCCGCGCTTGCGGCGGCGGCGCTTCTCGGTGGCGCAGGTCTGTTCGTAGATCAGGATCGAAACACCCTTCACCTCGCGCAGGCGCTTCTGCACCTCATCCAGCTCGCTGCGGTCGTGGAACTCGACGTCGCTGGGGAAGTGCTCGCGTTGGCCGGTCCACTTGCCGATGTTGTCCGACAGCACCACGATGGTGTGGATGCCTTCGGCGCGCATCTGCTTTGCGATGTCCGGCACGCTCAGCGGGCCGTCCACCGGCTGGCCGCCGGTCATCGCCACCGCGTCGTTGTAGAGGATCTTGTAGGTGATGTTGACGCCGGCGGCGACCGCCTGGCGGATCGCCAGCGAGCCACTGTGGAAATAGGTGCCGTCGCCCAGATTCTGGAATACGTGCGGGGTGTCGGTGAACGGCGCCTGCCCGGCCCAGGTCACGCCTTCGCCGCCCATGTGGGTGAAGGTGTCGGTGCTGCGGTCCATCCAGGTCACCATGTAGTGGCAACCGATGCCGGCCAGCGCCCGCGAGCCTTCCGGCACCTGGGTGGAGGTGTTGTGCGGGCAGCCCGAGCAGTAGTGCGGTACGCGCGGGAAGCTGGCGCGCGGCAACGCAAGCTCGGCTTCCTTCTCCTGCATCCACTGCAGGCGCTGCTCGATCGATTCGTTGTTGAAGAACTTCTGGATGCGGCGGCCGATCACGCCGGCGATGGTGGCCGGCGTCAGCTCACCGGTGGACGGCAGGATCCATTCGCCGCTCTCGTCGTACTTGCCGACGATGGACGGGCGCTGGCCCCAGCTGGCCGGCCAGTTGAAGAACTGTTCCTTCATCTGGCGCTCGATGAAGGCACGCTTCTCCTCCACCACGATGATGTCTTCCAGGCCCTGCGCGAAGCGCGCGATGCCCTGCGGTTCCAGCGGCCAGGTCATGCCGACCTTGTACACGCGGATGCCGATGTCGGCGCACGCGACTTCATCCAGGCCCAGGTATTCCAGCGCCTGCAGCACGTCCAGATAGCTCTTGCCGGTGGTGACGATGCCCAGCCGCGCGCGCGGCGCATCCATCACCACCTTGTCGATGCCGTTGGCGCGGGCAAACGCCTGCGCCGCCTTCACCGCATAGCGGTGCAGGCGCATTTCCTGGTCCAGCGGCGGGTCCGGCCAGCGGATGTTGAGACCACCCGACGGCATCTCGAAGTCTTCCGGCAGCACGATGCGGCGCGCCATCGGGTCGACCTCGACCGAGGCCGACGATTCCACCGTCTCGGCGATGGTCTTGAAGCCGACCCAGCGGCCGGTATAGCGGCTCATCGCCCAGCCCAGCAGGCCCATGTCGAGGATGTCCTGCACGCCGGCCGGGTTCAGCACCGGCATCATCGCGCTGACGAATTCGTCCTCGCTGCCGTGCGGCAGCGTCGAGCTGCGGCAGGCATGGTCGTCGGCAGCCAGCGCCAGCACGCCGCCGTAGCGCGAGGTGCCGGCGGCATTGGCGTGCTTGAACACGTCGCCGCAGCGGTCCACGCCCGGGCCCTTGCCGTACCACATGCCGAACACGCCCTGCACGTTGGCGCCGGGGAACAGGTTGGTCTGCTGCGTGCCCCACACCATGGTGGCGCCCAGGTCCTCGTTCAGGCCCGGGGTGAACTTCACCTTGGCTGCTTCAAGGTGCTTGCGCGCGCGCCACAGCTCCAGGTCGAAGCCACCCAGCGGGCTGCCACGGTAGCCGCTGACAAAGCCGGCGCTGTCGATGCCTTCGGCGGCGTCGCGCAGCCGCTGCATCAGCGGCAGCCGCACCAGCGCCTGCACGCCACTCAGATAGATCCGCCCCTCGCTGCGGGTGTACTTGTGGTCGAGCGTGTAATCACGGTCGAGCAGGTCGGCGGACGAGGGCGAAGTGAGTTGCGCGGTACTGGTCATGGCTGGCCCGGTAGGATCGGCTGGCACCGGCCGCGTGCAGGCACGCGGCGGGAAAGGCGCGAATTGTAGCAGCGGGGCCGCGAGCCCCCGGCACTCGCGCCCGCGGCGGTGCTGGGGTTAGGATCGGGGAGAGAGAGGGAGGCTGCAGTTGCGGCCTGGGGAGAAGGGATGTCAGTTCCAGGAAAGATCCTGGCCAGCGTGCTGCTGGCCTCGGGAGTGGCCACTGCGTGGGCCGCGCCGGCTGTGCCGGCACCACAGGAGTTCTACTTCGACAACGACCTGGCGGCAACGCCGATGGTGGCGGTGCAGGGCGATGGCGATGAGCTGGTGGCCCAGCTGGTCAAGCTGCGTGAGCGCGGCCGCCGCGCGGTGGAAGCGACGGTGCAGCTGGCATCGGTGGCCGGCGCGCAGGGCCGTGGCGAGCTGGCCGAGCAGCTGTATGGCGAGGCGATGAAAGAGGCGCCGGCACAGAGCAGCAGCGGCCGCAGCGTGCGCTGGAACTACGGTTGGGACCTGCTGCGCCAGGGCAAGCCGGAGGCGGCGCTGGAACAGTGGCTGGTATCGGCCAGCAACGCCCGTACGAAGCCCACCTGGGTGCCACCGACCTATGCGTTGGCATTGTGGCGGATGGGGCAGAAGCAGGAGGCGGTGCAGTGGTATGCGGCTGCGGTACGCACCGAGCCGACGCAGTGGAGTACCACGGCCAACTATGGGCAGCTGCTGCCGCAGTGGCGTGAGGATGAGCGCACGTCGCTGGCCGAGGTGCAGCAGGCCTGGGCGGCCGCACCGCCTGCCTGGCCCTGAGGGAAGGGGTTCGGCCGGGTTGCACCCGGCACCCGCAGAGGCAACAGCTGAAGCAACAGCAACAGCCGAAGCAACAGCGGGCTTCCTGCGGGATGGCGGGGCACTGTGGGTTTGCGGGGCCGCCGTAAACCCGTCCTGGGGGCTTGGTCGCCGCATCCATGCGGCTCACACCCCGCAAACCCACAGTGCCCCGCCTTCGACAGATTCCGGCAGCTGTTGGTAGGTGTCGACCTTGGTCGACACGGTAGATCCACGCCATGCGTGGATGAATCTGTAACGGAATCGACTATTCGATATCTGATCGAAGAGCAGCCGAGTGTGGGCTCGGCTCTACAAAGAGCGGCCGGCCAAGCGCTTTTGCTCTTCTTCTTTCTTCCACGTGGCTGATCGCCCCCGGAGACTATCAGGGGCCGGGTGGGTAGGCTGCGCAGGGGCGTGAGCCGCATGGGTCCGAGGCATGCCTCGGGCGGGCTGGGCAGGACGCCCAACCCCGGTCTTGCCGTGTGCGCAGGACAGCGCACACAAGCAAGCGGCGACCGAGCTTACATGGACGTACTTGCAGCGTCCCCTGCGCAGCCTACCCACCCGGCCAACCACGGCTGTTGCTTTGAGCGACCAGCCACGAGGGGCTGCGCCGTTCGCTGGAAACCCCTCAGTCGTCCGCGGAAACCGTCCGCTCCGACGCCCACGCACGCAGTGCTTCTACCTGCTCTGCCATCAGCACCGACAGCGGTCGGGTGGCGCGGATCTCGGTCATCAGCAGCTCGGTGTCCAGCGGCCGGCCCTCGGCATGCGCCGCATACAGGCCAGCCACGATCGCCTGCTCGATCTCGGCGCCGGAAAAACCATTGGCGGCCGCCGCCAGCGCGGGCAGTGCGAAGTCGTCGGCGTTGAGCTGCCGCCGGCCCAGGTGCAGCCGCAGCAGTTCCACGCGCACGTCAGGCGAGGGCAGATCGACGAAGAAGATCTCGTCGAAGCGGCCCTTGCGCAGCAGCTCGGCGGGCAGCTCGTGCACCTGGTTGGCGGTGGCGACGATGAACACCGGCGCTTTGCGTTCGGCCATCCAGGTCAGCAGGTAACCGAGCACGCGGCGTGACACGCCGCCGTCCTCGCCTCCGCTGGCCAGGCCCTTCTCGATCTCGTCCATCCACAGCACGCAGGGCGCGAGTTGTTCGGCCGAGGCCAGTGCCTGGCGCAGGTTGGCTTCGGTCTCGCCGTGGTACTTGTTGTACAGCGCGCCCACGTCCAGGCGCAGCAGGGGCACGCCGAAGCCGGCGGCGGTGGCCTTGGCCAGCATCGACTTGCCACAGCCCTGTACACCCAGCAGCAGCATGCCGCGCGGCGGGTCCAGCCCGGCCGGGGCGGAGCCGGCAATGAACGCCACCCGCCGCTGGTTGATCCAGCGCTTGAGCCGGTTGGCACCGGCCACATCGCCGAAGCGCGCGCTGTCATGCTCGAAGAACAGGTGGCCGCTGCGGTTGAGCAGCTCGAACTTCAGCCGCGCCAGCTGCGGCAGGTCGTCGTCGCGCAGTGCGCCGTCGGCGTAGATCAGCTGGCGCGCGATGCGCCGGGCATCGACCAGGCTCAGGCCCTGCAGGTTCTTCAGGATCTTCTTGACCGCTTCGCTGTCGACTTCAACCCGGCGGCCGCCATGCTCGCGCGCATAGGCGTCGGCCTCCTCGCGCAGCATCTTCAGCAGGGCATTGGCATCGGGCAGGCGCGGGTTGAAGCGCACCGCCAGTGCTTCCAGCTCGGCCGGCAGTTCCACCTTGGCGCCGATCAGCACCAGCACGTGCGGCTCGCTGTGGCGGCGCTGGATCAGGTCGCGCAGGGCGCGCTGGTGGCTGGCATAGCCCAGGTAGGGGTGGAAATCGAGCAGCAGGTAGACGCCGCGCTGGTCGGCCTGGCGGATCATCTGCAGGGCCGCGCTGGCGTCGGGCGGCCCGACCGGCGGGTCTTCGCTGTCCAGGTCGATCCGGCGCAGGCCCTCGGTGATCGACCAGCGGTGCAGCGCCCGCCATACGTGCATCAGCGTCTGCCGGAACAGCTCGACGATGCGACCCTCGTCCTGGGTCTCGATGACGATCAGTGGGGTATTGGCGCGGATCAACGCGCTCAGATCCTGCAGTTCGCTCATGCCGGTTCGATCCTTCGGGGGCGCCACGATAGCAAAGGCGATGGCCGCTGGTTCAGCACGACGCTACCTCCCGTCACCATCACCGGTGTACGCTCGGGGCACGTACCCGGAAGCGAGGCTGGCATGAAGACGATCCTGGTGGCCGGTTCCAAGGGCGGGGTGGGCAAGACCACCGTCGCCACCCACCTGGCCGCGTACGCGGCATTGCAGGGCAAGGCCACGGTGATTGCCGATGCCGACCCGCAGGGTTCCAGCACCCGCTGGGCACAACGCCGTGCCGGGCTGGAAAGCGCGGTGCTCCCCATCGACGTGTATCGGAAGAAGCAGTGGGCGCAGAAGCTGCCCGACGGCACCGACACCGTCATCATCGATGCGCCGGCCGGTGCCCTGGCTGACGATATTCCCCATTTCCTCGACGCTGCCGACGCGGTGGTGGTACCGGTGCTGCCCTCGGCGCTGGACATAGAAGCGATCGTCGGCTTCCTCAACAGCCTGGCCCAGAACCCGCGCGTGCACAGCCGCAAGCTGCCGGTGGGGCTGGTGCTCAACCGTACCAAACCATGGACCCAGACCTCGCAGCAGGCGCTGCAGATGCTGGGTGAATGGCCGTACCCGGTGGTCGCGCAGCTGCGCGACAGCCAGAGCTATGTGGTCATGACCGGCCTGGGCCGCAGCCTGTTCGACTACCGCTCGGCCCAGGTGCGCGAGCACCAGGCCGACTGGGAGCCGCTGCTGTCCTGGCTGAAGCTTTGATGCCTGCGTCACTCTTTCTGCTGCATCCTCTTCTTCATGGAAACCCGCGATGCGTGAACTGATCCTGCTGCGCCATGCCCATGCCGAACCGGCTACCCCCGGCCAGGCCGACCTCGACCGGCCGTTGTCGCCGGTGGGGCTCGCCGAAGCCGAAGCCGCCGGCAAGTGGCTGAAGGAGAACAACCTGCTGCCGGACTGCGTGCTGTGCTCACCGGCGCGGCGCACCCGGGAGACCCTGGAAGCCGTGCTCGGCACCATCGGCTATGTCGAGAAGCGCCTGGAAGACCGCATCTACGAGGCCACCCCCGGCACCCTGGCGGCGCTGGTGGACGACCGCCGTGACCTCGACCGGGTGCTGATCGTCGGCCACAACCCCGGCCTGGAGCGCCTGGTGGCGTTGATGACGGAAGGCACCAGCAGCGACTATCGCGGCATGCCGCCGGCCGGCATTGCCGTGCTCGGCTTCCCGCGCGAGGCCTCGATCGAGCCGGGCGTGGCCAGCCTGAACGCGTTCTGGTGGCCGTGATCCAATGAGCCTGGCGCGGCGCAGCCGCTTTCTGCTGCCCGTGCTGCTGGCTTCCGGCGCGGCCTGGGCTGCCGCGCCACCGCCAACGCCCTTGCCGCCGGTGGTCGCTGAAGCGCACCGGGTCCTGCACCTGGATACCCAGCGCTCGCAGATCGGTTTCGAGGTGCGCACCCGCTTCGGGCAGCGCATCGAAGGCCTGTTCCCGCACTTCGAGGGTCGCATCGAGATCCTCTCCGACGGCCGCCACCAGGTGCACCTGAAGATGTTCACGCGCTCGGTCGAGATCCCCGGCAAGGCGCGCTACACCGGCTGGATGCGCGGCGAGGAGTTCTTCGACGCAGGCCGCCACCCGGTGGTCGAGTTCGACTCGCTGCCGTACTGGCCGGAGACCGTGGAAGACGGGGGCGACATCAACGGGCGGCTGACCCTGCGCGGGATCAGCCACCCCGAGACACTGAAGGTCGAGAAAGCGGATTGCGCCCGACCCGGCTATGATTGCGACGTCGTCAGCCGCGGTACCGTGCAGCGAGGCCGGTATGGAATGGACAGCTGGCAGCTTGCCTTGAGTGACCGAGTGACCTTCGTATTGCGAGCGCGCCTGAGCGAGGCGCCGAAACCGTGAACCTCCTGCTGCGTGTACTGGCGCTGGCAACCGTGTTGCTGGGCAGCGGTTGTGCATCGCTGTCCAATGCCGAGCGCGACCGCGCCGAAGCGATCGCCGTGCAGGCGCGCTCGATCCAGGTCGACTGCCAGCGCGCCGACCGCTGCGCACAGGATTCGCCGCTGCGGGCGTTGGCCGGCCGGGCGTTCACCGAATCCACCCCGGAGCAGCCGCGCCACTACGCCACCCTGCTGGACGAGGGGGAGGGCGCCCTGGTGGCGCGCCTGAACCTGCTGCGCAGTGCCACCCGCAGCATCGACCTGCAGACCTACATCTTCGACAAGGACGACAGCGCGCGGCTGGTCATCGACGAACTGCTGGCCGCGTCGCGGCGCGGGGTGAAGGTGCGGGTGCTGATCGACCAGCTCTCGGCGATCTCCGACCTGCAGATCCTCGGCGCGTTGTCCGGCGCCCACCAGAACTTCCAGCTGCGGGTCTACAACCCGACCTTCGGCAAGGCCCGGCTGAACTACTTCGATTACGCCGGCAGCGTGCTGTGCTGCTTCCGTCGCTTCAACCAGCGCATGCACAACAAGCTGCTGGTGATCGACGATGCGATCGGCGTGGTCGGCGGCCGCAACTACCAGGACGACTATTACGACTGGGATCGCGAGTACAACTTCCGCGATCGCGACGTCATGATCGCCGGCCCGGAAGCGCGGGCGATGGCGGCCAACTTCGATGCGTTCTGGCGCGCCAAGCGCAGCGTGCCGGCCGAGCGCCTGAATGACGTGGGCCGCACCCTGCTGCGCGAAGGCGTGCCGGTGCTGCCGCCCGCCACGTTCCGCCGCCCGGAGCGGGTGCAGCGGGTCAGCGCTGAAGCCAATGACATGGAGTTCATCACCCGTTCCTTCGTGGATACCGCGCTGCCGGTGGCCTCGGTGCGCTACGTCGCCGACCTGCCGCGCAAGCACCGCCGCGAGAAGGCCGATGCCCCGCTGGCCGGCCAGCACGTGACCGAGCCGCAGCTGGATGCACTGATCGCCGGTGCGCAGAAGGAAGTGATCCTGCAGACGCCGTACCTGGTGCTGTCCAAGCCGGCGCAGAAGCTGTTCCGCGAGCTGCGCAAGCGCCCGCAGCCGCCGCGCGTGGTGGTGTCCAGCAACAGCCTGGCGGCCACCGACAACCCGATCGTGTATGCGCTGTCGTACAAGTACAAGCGACGCAACATGCGCGAACTGGGCTTCAACATCTTCGAGTACAAGCCGTTCCCGCTGGATGCACCGGTCGACTACCGCAATCTGCTGCCCGACCCGATCGCCGCGCCCGGAGGCGACGACGACGGCGGGCGCAATCCGCTGATCGGCGGCAGCGCCGCTGGCAGCAATGCCGGTGGTGGCAGCGAAGGGGATCTGGCCGCGCCCCGCAAGCAGGTGGCGGTGCATCATCCGCGTACCGGCAGTGCCTACCAGAACGCGCGCGAACGTCGCCGCGCCGCCGGCAGCGAGGTGGAAACGCGCCTGCTGCGCACCGAGACGCGTCCGTCGTTCCTGGGCAGCAAGGCGGTCAACAAGCCGTTGCCGGTCACCCGCAAGGGCGCCCGCATGGGCCTGCACGCCAAGTCGTTGGTGGTCGATCGCCGCATCGGCGTGGTCGGCACCCACAACTTCGATCCGCGCAGCGAGAACTACAACACCGAAGGCGCGGTGATCATCGACGATCCGGTGTTTGCCGAGCAGCTGGCCGAGAGCATCCTGCGCGATACCCATCCGCAGAACTCGTGGACAGTGGCGCCGCGGGCCAAGCCGCCAGTGCTGTCGGGCCTGAACTACAGCGTCGGCAAAGCCTCCGAAGCGCTGCCGATCCTCGACTTCTGGCCGTGGCGCTACGCCACCGACTACGAGTTCAAGCCCGGTCCGGACTGCCCGCAGCCGCTGCCACGGCAGGACCCGGCGTTCCACAACTGCTACGTCGCCGTCGGCGACTTCCCCGAAGTCAACGTCGGCCCGAAGTGGCTGCTGGTGCGCATGCTGACTGCATTCGGCGCCGGCCTCGTTCCCATCCTCTGAAGGTGCCCGCATGACCCAGGTATTCCGCGAAGCCGTTTCCATCGAGCAGCTCAACGCGCTCAGCCGCAACACGGCGATCGAATCCCTCGGCATCGTCTTCAGCGCTGCGGGCGAAGACTGGCTGCAGGCCACCATGCCGGTGGACGAGCGCACCCGGCAGCCGTACGGCATCCTGCACGGCGGTGCCTCGGTGGTGCTGGCCGAGACCCTGGGCAGCAGCGCCGGCAACCTGTGCGTGGATACCGGCAAGCAGATCTGCGTGGGCCTGGAAATCAACGCCAACCACGTGCGCGCCGTGCGCTCGGGCACGGTCACCGGCACCGCCCGCGCGCTGCACGTCGGCCGCAGCACCCAGCTGTGGGAGATCCGCATCGAAGACGAGCAGGGCCGGCTGGTGTGCATCTCTCGGCTGACCCTGGCGGTGGTGGCCGCCGGCCACGGTTGAGCCCCCGGCGGGCGTGTTGACGGCGGCAGAACCCAGCGTTCCCCGCCGATTGCCCCGGTCAATGGCGGTTATGGCCTAAATCGGCTGGCAGCTGCTGCGGCGCTCCGGTATCGTGCGCGGATGACTTCCCCCACTCCGGCCCCCCGTGGCGGCGTGGCGCGTGTGTGCCGTTACCTGTACCGCGTACCGCTGCTGTTGGTCCACATCACCGTGTTCCTGCCGCTGATCCTGATCGGCATGCTCCCGCCGTGGGGCGAGCTGCGCGTGGGCGAGGATACCTTCGGGGCGAAGGTGGTGAACTGGTGGCAGGGGGGCCTGATGTGGATCTTCGGCTTCCGCCTGTCACGGGTGGGCCAGCCCTTGCCCGGTGCCGTGCTGTTCGTCGCCAACCACGTCAGCTGGGTGGACATCAGCATCCTGCACAGCCAGCGCATGATGGGCTTCGTCGCCAAGCGCGAAATCGCCAGCTGGCCGCTGGTCGGTTGGCTCGCCGCGCGCGGGCAGACCATCTTCCACCAGCGCGGCAATACCGAATCGCTCGGTGGCGTGATGCAGGTGATGGCCGATCGCCTGCGTGCCGGCAAGGCAGTAGGCGTGTTCCCGGAAGGGCGCACCCGCGGTGGCCATGAAGTGGGGCCGTTCCATGCCCGCATCTTCCAGGCCGCGGTCGAAACCGGTGTTCCGGTGCAGCCTGTGGCGCTGGTCTATGGGTTCAAGGGTGACGCACAGACCATCGTGGCATTCGGCCCGGGCGAGAGTTTCGCCGCCAATTTCCTGCGCCTGCTGGGTGAGCCGGCGCGGCATACCGAAGTGCATTTCCTGGAGCCGATCGGTACCCAGGACCTGGAAGGCCGTCGACGCATCGCGGAAACCTCGCGCGCGCGCATCGTGGCGGCCATGAGCACCGGCTGAGGGCACGGTGGCCCTGGTCCCGCCACCCGTCCTGGACGCCGGTACACCGACGTTGCATGCGACTGACTACCAGCCGCCGCGCTGGCTGCGCAATCCGCACCTGCAGTCGATGCTCAGCTCCAGCCGCATGCGCCTGCAGCGCGGCCTGCTGCTGCTGGCCGCCACCGGTGCGGTCAGCGAAGAGCTGATCCTCGACGGCGGTGATGGCGTGCGCCTGCAGGGCTGGCACAGCCATGTCGAAGGCCGCGAACCGAAAGGCATGGCCCTGCTGCTGCATGGCTGGGAGGGCAGTGCCGAATCCAGTTACATGCGCATGGCTGCCGCGCGCATGATCGAACAGGGTTTCGATGTGGTGCGGCTGAACTTCCGCGACCATGGCAACACCCACCATCTGAACCCCGGCATCTTCCACTCCAACCTGATCGATGAAGTGGTGCATGCCGCGGGTGACATCGCCCAGCGCTGGCCGCAGCTGCCGCTGGTGGCCGCCGGCTATTCGCTGGGTGGCAACTTCGTGCTGCGCCTGGCCTTGCGCGCGCCGGCTGCCGGCGTGCCGCTGCTGCGGGTGGCCTCGGTGTGCCCTGTGCTGGACCCGGGGCTGACGATGGAGAGCATCGAAAACGGCCCAGCGATGTACGACTGGTACTTCCGCCGCAAATGGGCCGGCTCGCTGCGCCGCAAGCGCGATCTGTTTCCCGAGCTGAGCGACTGCGACGACCGCGTGCTGAAGCTGGACATCCGTGCACTGACTGCCTGGCTGGTCGAACGGCACACCACCTTCGGCTCGCTGCAGGCCTATTTCGATGGCTATTCGATTGCCGGTGACCGCCTGTCCACCCTGCAGGTGCCGGCCGACATCCTGATGGCGCAGGACGACCCGGTGATCCCGTACGCGACTTTCAGCGATTGGCAGCTGCCGCGCCAGGCGCACCTGGAAACCGCCTGCTGGGGAGGCCACTGCGGCTTCCTGGAAAACTGGCGGGGTGACGGCTTCTCCGAGCGCTGGGTGGCGCAGCGCCTGCAGCGGGTGCTGGCGGGCTGAACCGGCACCGGTGCGTGGACCGCTACAATGCGGGTTTGCACTTGAACCGGACCGCCATGCAAGACCAGATCATCCAAGCGTTGCGCCAGAACCAGGCCGACCAGGCCGTGCAGCTGGCCCAAGCGTGGACCCGTGATGAACCCGGCCAGGCCGAAGCCCACCGCTGGCTGGCGCTTGCGCTGCAGCAGCAGGGCAAGGCCGAGGATGCGATGGAGGCGCTGCAGCAGGCGTTGCAGCTGGCCCCCGATGATGCCCAGCTGCACCTGCAGCACGCTGGCCTGCTGCTCGCCCTGCGCCAGTACCAGGGCGCTGACGAAGCGCTGGCACGTACCACCGGGCTTGACCCGAACTCCTTCGCCGCCTATCTGATGCAGGCGCACCTGGCGATCGGCCGCAACGACTTCGATGAAGCCCAGCGCCTGTCCACGCTGGCCTCGCGCGTTGAGCCGGACCACCCGGAACTGCTGACCATCGACGGCATGATCGCGCTGCGCCGCGACGACCCGGATCGTGCGCTGACGCTGCTGTCCGCGGCCAACCAGGCGCAGCCCAACGACACCCGCGTGCTGTACGCACTGGGCTTCGCCTACCTGGGCAAGGACATGCTGGCCTTCGCCGAGCAGGCATTCCGCCGCGTGCTGGAACTGAACCCGGCCATCAGCTCGCTGCATGGCCTGGTAGTGCAGTTGGCGCTGCGCCAGGGCAACCTGGAGGCGGCTGCCGAAGCGATGCAGATCGCGCTTCAGCAGGAAGGCATGGATACGCCGTCGATGCGTCGCCTGGCCGGTGAACTGTCGCTGCGCGGCGGCCAGCCGCTGCAGGCGCTGGACCATCTGCTGCCGTTGCTGGAATCGATCCCCGACGACCGCCAGGTGCTGCAGCTGCTGCTGATGTCCTGGCAGCGCCTGGGCCGCGAAGACGAGGCCCGCGCGCGCCTGGACGCTGCCCTGGAACAGCATCCGCAGCTGCACGACCTGTGGCTGGCACGCCTGGCCGTGGAAGAAGTCGGCAGCCCGACCGCCGCAGCGACCGTGGAGCGCTGGATGGACGCGATGCCGGGTCATCTGCCGGCACTGGAAGCACGCCTGCGCCTGCATGACATGGTGGGCGAACACGAACAGGCCGAAGCCATCGCCGAACGTATCGTCAGCCTCGAACCGGGCCGCGTCAGTGGCGAAACACGCCTGGTCGAAGGCCTGCTGCAGCGTGATCCGGTCGCCGCGATCGCGCGCGTGCAGGCGCTGATCGACAGGGCGCCGGACGGCCATCGCGCCGACCTGCGTACCTGGCTGGGTGAAATCCAGGACCGCGCTGGCCAGCCGGAACAGGCGCTGCAGACGTGGATGGCGCTGCAGGCCGACCAGGCACCGCAGCGCCTGCCGCTTCCGCCACAGGCCAAGGCGCCGCCGAGCTGGCCGGAGAAGGGCGAGATCGACAGTGATGCCAGCTCCGCGCCGATCTTCCTGTGGGGTGCGCCGGGTTCGGGTGTGGAGCGGGTTGCGACCGGCCTGGCGGCCGCCAGCCCGGTGCTGCGCAGTGACCGGTACACCAGCAATCCGCCGGATGATGCATTCCAGAACTACCACACGCTGCAGGACCTCGCCTCCGGCGTGCTGACCCCGGAGCGGCTGGTGCAGCGCTGGCGCGAGCAGCTGCCGGCGCGTGGCCTGCAGGGCGATGCCGTCATCGACTGGCTGCTGTGGTGGGACAACGCCCTGCTGTGGGCGCTGCGCCCGCAGCTGCCGCAGGGACGACTGGTGCTCGTGCTGCGTGACCCGCGCGACATGCTGCTGGACTGGGTGGCCTACGGCGCTGCCGCTCCGCTGGCGATGACCTCGCTGGCTGAAGCCAGCGAATGGCTGGCGCGCGGGCTGGCGCAGGTTGCCACCCTGCATGAGGAAGAACTGTATCCGCACGTGCTGCTGCGCATCGACCAGATCGGCAATGATCCGCACGCGATGGCCGAGCTGCTGGGACGCCTGTTCGAGCGGCAGATGCCGCCGGCCGCACAGCTGGGCGCACCGCGCTTTCCGCCGGGCCACTGGCGCAACTACCGCGACGTGATGAGCGCCGCTTTTGCCAAGCTCACCCCGATTGCGGTGCGCCTGGGTTACCCGGAAGAGTAAGGAGAAGCCGATGCAACTGAGCAGCCACAGCCTGACCAACGGCGCGCCGATCGACCGCGCGTTCGCCGCCGGCGATGCCACCGGCTTCGCGCCGGACCGCAATCCGCACCTGGCCTGGAACGGCGCACCGGAAGGCACGCGTTCGTTCCTGCTGGTGTGCGTGGACCCGGATGTGCCGACCGTTGCGGAAACGGTCGGCCGCAGCGACATGACCGTGCCGCGCGACCAGCCGCGCTGCGACTTCGTGCACTGGGTGATGGCCGATATTCCGGCCTCGGTGCAGGAGATCGCCGCCGGTAGCTGCAGCGATGGCTTCGTGGTGAAGGGCAAGACCGCACCGGCTGGCCCGGCGGGCAGCCGCCAGGGCCTGAACGACTTCACCGGCTGGTTTGCGGGCAACCCGGACATGGCCGGCGATTACCTGGGCTATGACGGCCCCTATCCGCCGTTCAACGACGAACGCGTGCACCGCTATTTCTTCCGCGTGTTCGCGCTGGATGTGGCCTCGCTGGAGCTTCCGGCGCGCTTCACCGCCGCCGACGCATATCGCGCCATGCACGGCCACGTGCTGGCCGAAGCCGCACTGCATGGCACCTACACGTTGAACCCGGCGCTGGGCTGAGCGGCACGATGGGGAGAGCCGGCCGCTGGCCGGCTTTGCTTCTGTAGTGTCGAGCCATGCTCGACTCACCGTAGAAGCAGTCGAGCATGGCTCGACTCTACACAACGAAGAAGGGCGACCTCGCGGCCGCCCTTCTGTCGTCTTACTTCTTCTCGATGGCCGACTCGACCACCATGTCCAGCACGTACGCCTGCGACGGCGCATCGGCCGGCGGGTTCTTCACTTCGTAGCGCTTCACGCGCACCACGTTGCGCACGCCGTCCTCGTGGGTGTAACCCTCGATGTTGCCGTAGAAGTTCTCGAACTTGCCCGGCTCACCCTGCTTCAGGCCCTTGTCGTCGAACTTCACTTCACGCACCTGCAGGCACTGGTAGTCCGGGATCAGCGGGTGCGAGCACTTCTCGGTCTTGGCGGCCACTTCCAGGAATACGGTTTCGCCGGCGCCGCCGTAGCGGGTTTCAGCGGTCGGTTCCGGGTTGAACACCAGCACATCGCCCTTCGCGTTGGTCAGGGTCAGCTTGCCATCGGCATCCTGCTCGGCCTTCAGCTCGCCCTGCAGGCGGCTCGACACGGCCTCGTCCAGCGCCATCAGCGCCTTGTCGGTGCAGGCCATCATGGTCGAGGCCATCGCACTGACCGTCAGCTTGCCGTCGGCCAGGGTGTAGCCGCCACCCATGTGGTTGCAGGCGTTGCTGACCGACAGGCGGCCATCAGCGAAGTCCAGGGTGACCGGCTTGTCTTCGCGGGCGAACAGCGCGTCGATGCGCTTGCCATCGGCACCGGTGGCCTGCTGCAGCAGCCAGTGCTGGCTCTGCAGGCGCTGCGCGTCCAGGTGCGCCAGCGTCTGCTGGTCTGCTGCCTTGGCCGCGGCCGGGGCCACGTCGTCGCCGCCGTTGCCGGCCGGGGCCGGGGTCTGGCTGCAGGCGGCCATCAGGGCCAGCGGGAGGAGCAGGGTGAGCTTGCGGTTCATGGTGATTCTCCTTGGGGAACCGTGGGGGAAACGGGGTGGGGCCGGCAACGGGGTTACCGTGCCCCGGCGCTGTTCAGCTGCCGGACGGCAACCACAGCAGCAGCGCGGCGCCCAGCGCGATGCGGTAAAGCGCGAACGCGGTGAACCTGTGCGATTTGATGTAGCCCATCAGCCACTTCACTACGACGAAGCCGGTGACGGCCGCGGCAAGGAAGGCCACGCCCACCTCGGTCCAGTTCTCGCTGCCCAGCTGTCCGGCCTTGGCCATTTCCAGGAAGGTGTAGGCGCTGGCGGCGAACATGGTGGGAATGCCGACCAGGAACACGAACTCGGCGGCTGCCGCGCGGCGGCTCAGGCCCAGCAGCATGGCCAGGAAGATCGCCGAGGCCGAACGCGAGGTGCCGGGGAACACGCCGGCCACCACCTGCGCCAGGCCGACGCCGATCGCCACGGTCCAGGTCACCTGGTCGCGGTCGGGCAGGCGCGCGGTGTAGGCCTCCACCAGCAGCATCCAGATGCCACCGATGATCAGTGCCCAGGCCACCGGGCTGACCGTCTCGGGCAGCGACCAGCCGGCTTTGCGCACCACCAGGCCGACCACGGCGGTGACCAGGAAGGCCGCGCCCAGCTTGAATACGTACTCGCGGTTCTCGCGCTGCCCGAAACCGGTGGCCAACTGCAGCAGGCGCTGGCGGAACACCAGTACCACCGCCACGATCGCGCCGGCCTGGATGACGATGTTGAAGAAGTCCGAACGGGCACCCAGCCAGTGCTGGGCGATGAGCAGGTGGCCGGTGCTGGAGATCGGCAGGAACTCGGTCAAGCCTTCGAGGATGCCCAGCAACAGGGCGGAGAGCAGGTCGGACATGGACGGTGCGGGCACGCGCGGCAGGAAGGAAGAAGGTCGAGAGGATAGACGATCACTGCCGCACCAAACGGGTGCGTCCGCTGCCGGTTGCACCCATTTGGTGCGAACGGTTCTGCACCGCTGCGGGGCGGCCTTTTTGAAATCAATGACTTGCAGCCTGCGAAAAGTTGGCACGGTCGTTGCTGTACCTCAGCAGGCATTCATCCCCATCCGAGGTCGTACCGATGTCCGTGGAAAACGTTGAGAAGCTGATCAAGGACAACCAGATCGAGTTCGTCGACCTGCGCTTTGTCGACATGCGTGGTGTCGAGCAGCACGTGACCTTCCCGGTCAGCATCGTCGAGCCGTCGCTGTTCGAAGAAGGCAAGATGTTCGATGGCAGCTCGATCGCCGGCTGGAAGGGCATCGCCGAATCGGACATGGTGCTGCTGCCGGATACCGCCAGCGCCTACGTCGACCCGTTCTACGCCGATCCGACCATCGTGATCAGCTGCGACATCCTCGATCCGGCCACCATGCAGCCGTATGGCCGTTGCCCGCGCGGCATCGCCAAGCGCGCCGAGGCCTACCTGAAGTCCTCCGGCATCGCCGAAACCGCGTTCTTCGGCCCGGAGCCGGAATTCTTCATCTTCGATTCGGTCCGCTTCGCCAATGAAATGGGCCACACCTTCTTCCAGGTCGACTCGGAAGAAGCGGCGTGGAACAGCGGCGCCAAGTACGACGGCGCCAACAGCGGCTACCGTCCGGGCGTGAAGGGCGGCTACTTCCCGGTGCCGCCGACCGACACCCTGCACGACCTGCGCGCCGAGATGTGCAAGACCCTGGAACAGGTCGGCATCGAAGTGGAAGTGCAGCACCACGAAGTGGCCACCGCCGGCCAGTGCGAGATCGGCACCAAGTTCAGCACCCTGGTGCAGAAGGCCGACGAACTGCTGCGCATGAAGTACGTGATCAAGAACGTCGCGCACCGCAACGGCAAGACCGTCACCTTCATGCCCAAGCCGATCGTCGGCGACAACGGCAGCGGCATGCACGTGCATCAGTCGCTGTCCAAGGGCGGCACCAACCTGTTCTCCGGTGACGGCTACGGTGGCCTGAGCCAGCTGGCGCTGTGGTACATCGGCGGCATCTTCAAGCACGCCAAGGCCATCAACGCCTTCGCCAACTCGGGCACCAACAGCTACAAGCGCCTGGTGCCGGGCTACGAAGCACCGGTGATGCTGGCCTACTCGGCCCGCAACCGTTCGGCTTCGTGCCGCATTCCGTGGGTGTCCAACCCGAAGGCACGCCGCATCGAAATGCGCTTCCCGGATCCGATCCAGTCCGGCTACCTCACCTTCACCGCGCTGATGATGGCCGGCCTGGACGGCATCAAGAACCAGATCGACCCGGGCGCACCGAGCGACAAGGACCTGTACGACCTGCCGCCGGAAGAAGAGAAGCTGATCCCGCAGGTCTGCTCCTCGCTGGACCAGGCGCTGGAAGCGCTGGACAAGGACCGCGAGTTCCTGAAGGCCGGCGGCGTGATGAGCGATGACTTCATCGACGGCTACATCGCGCTGAAGATGCAGGAAGTGACCAAGTTCCGCGCGGCCACCCACCCGCTGGAATACCAGCTGTACTACGCCAGCTGATCGGTGGCGATGGCGGTGGGCCTCCCCCTCCCACCCGCCGCCATCGCTTCCGTCTTCGCGGCTGGGGAGCCGCAGGGCGGACCCCGACCCGCCGTGGTAGAGCGGGCCGCTGGCCCGCTGCAGTAGAGCGGACTGTTAGTCCGCTGAAACAGGGGCAAGAGAGACCGGATACGCGACCAGGGCCGCCCTCCCTCCCGCGTCGGTCGTGCAAGGAGAGAGGCACGGCCGTCCCGGCCCTGTACGTGTCCGGTGCAACAGCCACGGCCATCATCCTGATGGCCGCTGGTTGCCTGATGCCAACGCGCGCTGGCGCGCTGGCCCCATCCACCCTCGGGACATGCACATGAAACTGATCTCCGCCATCATCCGGCCGTTCAAGCTCGACGAGGTCCGCGAGGCCCTCTCCGACGCAGGCGTGTCGGGCATCACCGTGACCGAAGTGAAAGGCTTCGGCCGCCAGAAGGGCCACACCGAGCTGTATCGCGGCGCCGAGTACGTCGTCGACTTCCTGCCGAAGATCAAGATCGAAACCGTGGTCACCGACGAGCGTGCCGACGCGGTGATCGAAGCGATCCAGTCGTCGGCAGGCACCGGCAAGATCGGTGACGGCAAGATCTTCGTCACCGCCGTCGAACAGGTCATCCGCATCCGCACCGGCGAAATCGGTGCCGACGCGCTGTAACCCCTTTCCGGAGACTCCCCCATGAAGATGCGCCTTCTCACCGGGTGGCAAGCCCGGTTCCACTTCGTGTGCCTGTTGATGCTGCTCAGCGCGCTGGCCGCCGGTGCGTGGCCGGGCAGTGCCCACGCTCAGGCCCAGATCTCGCCGCTGCCGAGCGAAAGCGTGGCGGTCGAACCACTGCAGGACCCGGTCGCTCCGGCCGCCGCACCGGCCGCGGCTGAAGCCGCCGCGACCTACGACCATGGCGACGTGGCCTGGATGCTGACGTCCACTCTGCTGGTGCTGCTGATGGTGGTGCCGGGCCTGGCCTTGTTCTATGGCGGCCTGGTGCGTTCGAAGAACGTGCTGTCGGTGCTCAGCCAGATCCTGGTGGTGTTCTCGCTGGTGCTGCTGCTGTGGGTGGCGTATGGCTACAGCGCGGTGTTCAGCGCCGGCAACCCGTTCTTCGGCTCGTTCACCGAATTCGCCTTCCTCAAGGGCTTCACTCCGGAGTCGGTCGGCAACACCCCGATCAAGGGCCTGCCGGATTACCTGTTCGTCGCCTTCCAGTCGACCTTCGCCGGCATCACCACTGCGCTGATCGTCGGCGCGTTCGCCGAGCGTATCAAGTTCCGCGCGGTGCTGTTGTTCTCGGCGCTGTGGTTCACCCTCAGCTACATCCCGATGGCGCACATCGTCTGGGGTGGCGGCTACCTGGGTGAGATGGGCGCGATCGATTTCGCCGGTGGCACCGTGGTCCACATCAACGCCGGTGTGGCCGGTCTGGTCGCCGCGTGGTTCGTCGGCAAGCGCCTGGGCTATGGCCAGACCGCGCTGAAGCCGCACAACGTGCCGTTTACCTATATCGGCGCGATGCTGCTGTGGGTCGGCTGGTTCGGCTTCAACGCGGGTTCCGCCGCTGCCGCCGATACCGTCGCCTCGCTAGCCTTCCTCAACACCGTGCTGGCCACGGCCGCTGCCGTACTCGGTTGGACGCTGGTGGAAGCGATCAGCAAGGGCAAGCCGTCTGCACTGGGCGCGGCCTCGGGCGCAGTGGCCGGCCTGGTCGGCATCACCCCGGCCTGCGGCACCGTCGGCCCGCTCGGCGCGATCATCATCGGCTTCGTCGCCGGCGTGGTCTGCGTGTGGGGTGTGACCGGTTTGAAGCGCCTGCTGAAGGTGGACGACACCGCCGACGTGTTCGGTGTGCATGGTGTCGGCGGCATCGTCGGCGCGATTCTCACCGGTGTGTTCAGTGCGCAGTCGCTGGGCGGCACCAAGGCCGATCTGGATATCGCCCATCAGGTCTGGGTGCAGGTGGTCAGCGTCGGCTTGACCGTGGTCTGGTCGGCGGTAGTGACCACGCTGATCCTGCTGGTGGTGCGCAGCGTGGTCGGCCTGCGCGTGACCGAGGAAGCAGAGCGCACCGGCCTGGATGTGACCTCGCACGGCGAGTCCGCCTACGAGGCCTGAAGTAGCGGCCGAGCTACTGCATTGATGTTGTGGGTGCCGACCGTTGGTCGGCACTTCTACTGTTCTGGTGGGTGCCAAGCTTGCTTGGCACTGGGTCTGGGTCTGCTCTGGCGGGTGCCGACCACTTGGTCGGCACAGCGGGTAGACCATCCACGCATGGCGTGGATCTACCGCATCCTCTCGGGTGGGTGCCAAGCTTGCTCGGCACGGCGGCATGCATCATCGCGCCTGATCACGCACAATCAGGCCATGCACCCGATCCGCACCGCCCTGATGCTCTCGGCCTGCCTGCTGCTGGCCGCCTGTGCCTCCGCGCCGCAGGAAACCCGCAACCCGCTCGCCACCTGGGTGCCGTCGCCGAACCAGAATGCACGCACGCCGGTCATCATCGTCATCCATCACACCGAGCAGAAGTCGGTGCAGCAGAGCCTGCACACGCTGCGTACCGCCAACAGCGGCGGACGGGTCAGCGCGCACTACCTGATCGGTGCCGATGGCCATCGCTACCAGCTGGTGGCCGATGAACGCCGTGCGTGGCACGCGGGTGCCGGACGCTGGGGCACCATCACCGATCTCAATTCAGCCTCGGTCGGCATCGAACTCGACAACGACGGTCGCAGCCCCTTCAGCCCGGCGCAGATCGAGTCATTGATCGTGCTGCTGCGCGATCTCACTGAACGGCTGAACATCCCGCCGCGGCAGGTCATCGGCCATGCCGACCTGGCGCCGACCCGCAAGCAGGATCCGAGCCGCTTCTTCCCTTGGCAGCAGCTGGCCGACGCCGGGTTCGGCGTCTGGCCGCGCGCGGCCGACGGTGCTGCGCCGGAGGGTTTCGACGCGTGGAATGCGCTGGCCCGCTTCGGCTATCCGCTGGACAACCGCGAAGCCACCATCGCCGCCTTCCACCGCCGCTTCCGTGGCCGCGACGACCTGCCGAAGACACTGGATGCCGAAGACGCGCGCATCCTGCACTCGCTGCTACTGCAGACGCCGTAAAGAGGGCTGCCGGCTTGCAGCTGGCAACGGGCGAATCCCTCGGGAATCTGATCGGAATCACTGAATGGATGGCTCTGGGAACTTTTTGCAATCCATTCGATGTTGTTCAAGGAGGTGAATGCCTAAGGTCGCCCGACATCGTCAATCGAGCGAATTGCCTCCCATGCGCTACTCAAAAGCCCAGGTGCTGCTGCACTGGATCTCTGCGGTCATCATCCTCTGGGCCACTGTCAGTGGTTTCTACGTGGCGCTTCTTGACGTGCCGCATACCGTCGCTGAAACCATTGGTTTCTTCAACGTGTCCATCACCTCGGTGTTGATTCCGTTGTTCGCCATACGCGTGGTGATTGCCATCTCAAATCACCGGGATGCACCCGCCAGCGGAGCGGAATGGGCTGCCTTGATTGCTCACGCCGCTCTGTATCTTGTCACGACCGTCGTGCTGCTGACGGGCGTGCTGATGATGGAGCGGGAGATAAATGTGTTCAACCTGGTGAGCTTTCCACAGCCCATCAGCGACCCGCAGCTGACCATGGCGTTCAATACTGCACACCGCTATGCATGCGTCGTTCTGGGCGGGCTTCTGTTCCTGCATATCGCCGCCGTGGTCAAGCATCATCTGTCGGGCAATGCGATCCTGAAGCGGATGAGTTGGTAAACGCCGTGAAAAAGCTGCTACGCAGAGGGTCATTTGCACTACATTTGACCCATGACCGCATTCAACGCCCAATCGAACCGCAGGTACTGGAGCCTGGGTACCCTCGTGCTGCTGGCGGGGTGTTCCACATTGGGAACGCCACCAGAGGCACCGCCTGCCCCATCGCCTGCCACGTACGTCAAGGCCGAATGGGGTGCATTGCCGTCTGTTTCCGACAACGACCTGCAGGCCGGTTTCGTCGCCTGGCGCAGTAGCTGCACCCGCCTGAAGAACGATGCGGTCTGGGCCAAACCCTGCGCCACCGCCGCGGCGGTTTCAGACAAGGACCCGGCCGCGATCCGGCAGTTCCTGCAGCGCGACCTCGATGTCTATGCGCTGCGTGCCGGCGGTCACCAGACCGACGGACTGATTACCGGCTACTACGAGCCGATCTACGCCGGCAGCCTCACCCGCACGGCTGCTGCCAGCGTACCGGTGTACGGCACGCCCGATGATCTGGTGGTGGTGCAGCTGGACAGCGTCTACCCGGAACTGAAGGGCAAGCGCCTGCGCGGGCGCGTCGAGGGCAAGGTGCTCAAGCCCTATGACGACGCCGGCACCATCGCGGCCAAGGGCGCCAAGGCCCCGGTACTGGCTTGGCTGACTGACCCGATGGACCTGCAGCTGCTGCAAATCCAGGGGTCAGGCCGCGTGCGCCTGCCCGATGGCACGCAGGTGCGGCTGGCCTATGCGGAACAGAACGGCCACCCCTACCGCGCGATCGGTCGCTGGCTGGTCGACCAGGGCCAGCTGAAGAAGGAAGACGTCACCATGGACGCGATCCGCGCCTGGGCCAGGGCCAATCCCGCGCGCGTGCCGGAACTGCTGCGCAGCAACCCCAGCTACGTGTTCTTCGTGCGCAACCCGGACAGCCCGGAAGGCCCGCGAGGTTCACTGAACGTGCCGCTCAGCGCCGGCTACAGCGTCGCAGTGGATCGCACCGTGGTGCCGCTGGGCAGCCTGCTGTGGCTGTCCACCACGCGCCCGGACGGCACCCCGGTGGTGCGCCCGGTGGCCGCGCAGGACACCGGCGGCGCCATTGCCGGCGAAGTGCGCGCGGACCTGTACTGGGGCAGTGGCGATGCCGCAGGCAAGCTGGCCGGCGACATGAAGCAGAAGGGCAACATCTGGATGCTGTGGCCGAAGGGCGTGGCGCTGCCGAACTGAATCGGCAGGGGTCGGATCCCTTTCCGCAGGAAAGGGTTCTGACCCCGGATGCCTGATAATGGCGCCATTCCGAACTCTCCGGCCGCGCCTGCGGCCAGGACCCCCTGCAATGAAGAACATCAAGAACAACAACGCAAAGAAGTACTACAAGCACTGGGCCGAATCGGGCCTGGGCAAGGGCAACGTGCTGATGGAAGCCCGTGGCGAGAAGATCGTGCGCCAGGTGGAGATCTACGGCACCAAGATGGTCTGGGCCGACGAGCACGCCCACAGCGATGACCGCTTCCTGCTGGCCGACCAGCCGGTGTCGTTCCTGGATTTCGACGAAGACGACGAAATCTCCGCGCGCGAGTTTGAAAGCGCCTGGAAGAAGGCCAGGGAAGCCACCGGCTACCCGGTGTAAGCGCATCATTCGGCACCCGCGCCTGTAGGGTCGAGCCACGCTCGACTGCTTCACCGCCCTTGTAGAGTCGAGCCACGCTCGACTGCTTCACCGCCCTTGTAGAGTCGAGCCATGCTCGACTGCTTTTGGCTGCGGCAGTCGAGCACGGCTCGACTCTACAAAGAGTCGCGGACGAAATGTTATATAATTACATTTTTGCCCGCACCCTTCTGCCCCGATGAAGACCTCCACGCTGGTGGCCGCCCTCGCGGCGGCTCCGTTCGCCCCTGAAGCACTCGCACAATCGGCCGACGCCGCACTCACCCTCGGCAGGGTGCAGGTACACCAGCACGGGGAGGGCCAGCTGAGCGCGCACCAGGTGCTGACCTCGGTGGACGTGCTGGGCGCGGACCAGATCGAAGACCGCAACGTCTCGCACAGCTGGGAACTGCTCGGGCAGATGCCCGGCATCCAGCTCACCGAAACCCGGCAGGGTGCCGAATCGGGCAAGGTCAGCTTCCGCGCCTTCAACGGTGAGGGCTACCTCAATGCCATCAAGACGCTGATCGATGGCATTCCCAGCAACGTCAACAGCGGCAACCAGCGCTTCATCGACATGCTGTTCCCGCTGGAAATCAGCTACATCGAAGTAGTGCGCGGTACCAACGATCCGCGCTATGGCTTGCACAACATCGGCGGCAACGTGAATTTCGGCACGCGCCAGGGCGGCAGCTATACCGATGCGCGGCTGGCCTACGGCAGCTACAACACCCGTGATGCGCAGCTGGCGGTAGGCCGTGAAGCCAATGGCGTCGCACAGAACTATTTCGTCGGCACCCAGGCCAGCGATGGCTACCGCGACCACGACACCTCGAAGAAATATTCGCTGGGCGGCAAATGGTTCTACGGCTCGCTGGACGAAGGCCTGCGCGTGGGCCTGACCGCGCGTGCGTACCACCACGAAGCCGAAGAACCCGGCTTCATGACCGCCGACGAACTGCGCACGCATCGCCGCGGCAGCGACCTGCGCAACGGCAACGATGGCGATGACCGCGACATGCGCCAGATTGCCGCGCACCTGGATATGAAACTGTCTGAGAGGCTCACCTTCGGCACGCGGCTCTATTACAACCGCTACGAAGACGACCGCCGCGTGACCTTCAGCGACCTGCCCACCGGCAACCTGCCGCGCCAGCGCCGCGTGTGGGATGAGCGGCAGACCGGCCTGCTCAGCACGCTCACCTGGCAGGCCAGCCCCGCGCTTACCGTCGAGGGCGGCTTGAACTACGAGCAGCAGGACAACAGCTACCTCCGCGATCGCTACGCCTACGCCGAACCCACCGACTTCAGCCGTGCCCCGACACGGGTGCAGAACAACGACCGCCACAGCTTCGACAATTGGGGCGCCTACGTGCAGGCCATCTACCAGCCCGTCGAGGCGTGGAAGATCGTGCCGGCCTACCGTGTGGACCGCTTCAGTGGCCGTACCCACCTGATGAACGGCCTCAGCGCTCGGCTGCAGGATTACGGCAGCATCGGCCAGCCCAAACTGAGCGTCATCCACAGCCTGGGCGAGAACACCCACGTCTACGCAAACTGGGGCCGCACTTTCCAGGTGCTCACTGGATCCACCGCGCCGGCTTACCTCGCCCCGGGCCAGGCGCCGATGCATCCGTCCACCAACACCGGCATGGAGCTGGGCCTGAAGTTCCAGCCGTTCGCGGGCAGCCAGGTACGTCTGGCGGTATGGCAGCAGGATGCGGAAAACGAGGTGTCCAACATGCCGGCCACCGGTACCACGGTCACCTTGGGCAAGACCCGCCGACGCGGCGTGGATGCGCAGTTGAGCCTGAAGCTGGGCGACGACTGGACGGTATGGGCGTCGCACGCCTACCAGGAAGCGAAGATCACCCGCGACGACCGCGACGCCAGCATTTCCCTGCAGGGCCGCGAAGTGGCCGCCACCCCGCGATACATCAGCAACCTGGGGGCGGATTACCGCGCCAGCGACGCGCTTCGCCTCGGCCTGCAGGCACGCGCGCAGGGCGACTACTACCTTGAGGAGCGCAATGTGGCCGGAAAGTTCGGTGGCTTTGCCGTGCTCGACCTCAGCGCGGCCTACCAGATCAACCCACGCTGGAGCGTGGACCTGCAGCTGAAGAACGTTACCGGACGCCAGTACGCCTACGCCTGGTACGACAGCTTCTTCTGGGACAGCGCTCGCCCGATGTTTTCGCCGGCCCCTGGCCGTAGCGTGTTCGTCGGCCTCAATATGAAACTGTGACCCGCTCACGTATCCGGTAGTGGGCGAGCTTGCTCGCCCTGCGGCAGTGGTCAGGGCCCTTTCCTGACGGAAAGGGATCCGACCCCGGACCCGCGTTTTTGCACTACATTGGTGCAATGTCCGACCCCGCACCCCCGCCGTCCCTCGATGCCCTGGGCACGCCGTTGGCCTGGGCCGGGGCCGATGGCTGCATCGCCGGCTGCAATCCGGCCTTCGCCCGCTGGCTGGGCGTCAGCGTCCGGCGCCTGCTGGGGCGGCCGCTGGCCGCACTGGAAGTGCAGGGCGAAGCCCTGGCCCATTTCCTGGCTCGCGATGAGCGCGACAGCCTGCGCCTGAACCGGTTGGCGCTGGCGGTGCCCGGCGAGGCCCCGCGCTTCGCCGAGGGCTGGATGAGCCGCCGCGACGATGGCGGTTGGCTGCTGGAGGCGCATCCGGTCGATGAATTCCCCGGGCTCGACCCGACCCAGGCCCTGCCCAGCGCGCTCAGCGCGGCGCTGAAGGGACTGGCCCACGAGCTTCGTAATCCGCTGGCCGGGTTGAAGGGCGCGGCCCAGCTGCTGGCCCGCCGCGCGGCCCAGCGCGATGCCAGCGAACGCGAGCTGATCGAGCTGATCGGGTCCGAGATCGAGCGCCTCAACGGCCTGCTTGACCAGCTGCTGTCGCCGGCTCCGGCCGCGCCGCATGCCGAACTGAACATCCATGCCGCGCTGGAGCGCGTGCTGCGCCTGGCCGAGAACGAGGCCGGCTGGGCGGTACGCCTGCAGCGCGACTACGACCCCAGCATTCCCGAATTCCATGGCGACGCCGACCGCCTCACCCAGGCAGTGTGGAACCTGGTGCGCAACGCGATCCAGGCCGGCGCCGGCAGCATCACCCTGCGCACCCGCGTGGAGCATGGCGTGCGCATCGCCGAGCAACTGCACACGCTGGCGCTGCGCCTGGAAATCGCCGACGACGGCCGTGGCGTGCCCGAGGAGCTGGCCGAGCATCTGTTCCTGCCGCTGGTCAGTGGTCGCGCCGAAGGCACTGGCCTGGGCCTGGCGCTGGCGCAGCAGGTCGCACGCGAACATCGCGGCACACTGACCTACCGCTCGCGCCCGGGCCATACCGTGTTCACCCTGCTGCTGCCGATCGTCAGCGGCGCCGCCCCGGCCGAGGAGGCCCCGCACGATGTCTGAGTCCTCTTCGTCCCCGCAGCGCATCTGGGTGGTCGATGACGATCGGGCCGTGCGTTTCGTGCTGTGCACCGCGCTGCGCGAGGCGGGCTACCAGGTCGTCGATTTCGACAGCGCCGCCCCCGCCCTGCAGGCGTTGAGCGAAGGCCCGCCACCGGCGCTGCTGTTCACCGATGTGCGCATGCCGGGTGACGATGGCCTGGTGCTGTTGGACAAGCTCAAGGCCTCGCTGCCGCAGCTGCCGGTGGTGGTGATGTCGGCCTACACCGACGTGGCCAGCACGGCCGGTGCGTTCCGCGGTGGCGCGCATGAATTCCTGTCCAAGCCGTTCGATCTGGACGACGCCGTGGCGCTGGCGCAGCGTGTGCTGCCGGCCGTTGCACCGGCACTGGCGGCGCCCACACCTGCGGCGGAAGCGCATGGCGACCAGCCACCGCAACTGGTGGGCGATACCCCGCCGATGCGCGCGCTGTTCCGTGCCATCGGCCGCCTGGCGCAGGCGCCGCTGGCGGTGCTGATCACCGGCGAAACCGGCACCGGCAAGGAGCTGGTGGCCAATGCGCTGCATCGCGAATCACCGCGCGCGCAGGGGCCGTTCGTCGCGCTCAATACTGCTGCAATCCCGTCCGAGCTGCTGGAAAGCGAGTTGTTCGGCCACGAAGCCGGCGCCTTCACCGGTGCCCAGCGTCGCCATATCGGTCGCTTCGAGCAGGCCAACGGCGGCACGCTGTTCCTCGATGAAATAGGCGATATGCCGTTGCCGCTGCAGACCCGTCTGTTGCGCGTGCTGGCACAGGGCGAGTTCTTCCGCGTCGGTGGCCGCGAGTTGATCCGCGTCGACGTGCGTGTGATTGCCGCCACCCACCAGGATTTGGAAGGGCTGGTCGCGCAGGGGAAGTTCCGTGCCGATCTGCTGCATCGCCTGGATGTGGTGCGCCTGCAGCTGCCACCGCTGCGCGAGCGTCGCGAGGACATCGCGCAACTGGCCAGCACGTTCCTGGCCGCCGCCGCACGCAAGCTGGATACGCCACCGAAGCGCCTGACCGCCGCCGCACTGCAGGCGCTGCGCGAACACGACTGGCCGGGCAACGTGCGCGAATTGGAAAACGTGTGCTGGCGGATGGCGGCGCTGGCCGCCGCTGACACCATTGGTGTGGCCGACGTCGATACCGCGCTCAACCGTACGCGCGGTCGTCGCAGCAGCACCACCAGCGCCGATCCGGGGCAATGGGAGGCGCTGCTGGCCGAATGGGCACGCCGGCAGCTGGCCGAAGGCGTGGAAGGGCTGCACGCGCAGGTGCGTGAGCGGGTCGACCATGCCCTGCTGGAGGCCGCGCTGCAGATCACCCATGGCCGCCGTGCTGAAGCCGCGGCCCGCCTGGGCCTTGGCCGCAATACCCTTACCCGCAAGCTGGGCGCTGGCCGCCGTCGCGGGGGCCATTGAACGGTCCCTGCACGCGATCCTCGCGCCCGCTTGCCGAACCGTTGATCGTTCATGGACGATGCCGTCCGTAGTGTCACCTGCAAGGAGTCTTCGATGCGTCTGTCCATTGCCATCCTGCCGTTGTCCGCCGCCGCGCTGCTGTCTGCCTGTGGCAGTGCGCCGAAGAAGGCCGAACCCACCCCGCCGCCGCCGGTGGTCGTCAGCGCCGCCAAACAGGCCGAGGCCAATCTGGCGCCGGCCTCGGCCAGCATCGTCAGTGGCCGCATCGCGCTGATGGTGGAGCCCGGTGGCATCCACATCACTGGGCTGATCGGTGGCCTGCAGCCGATGCAACAGGCCGGTTTCCACATTCATGAGCGCGGTGACTGCAGCGCGGTGGATGCCAGCAGTGCCGGCAATCACTTCAATCCCGGTGGCGCTGCGCATGACCGCGCCGGCACCGGCAAGCACCACCTGGGCGACATGGACAATCTGCGTGCCGACGCCCAGGGCCGCGCCAACGTCGATATCCACCTCAAGGGCGTTACCCTTGGCGGAGGCGCCGCCACCGATATCGCCGGACGTGCACTGGTCGTGCATGCCAACGCCGACGACTATCGCAGCCAGCCCGCCGGCAATGCCGGCGTCCGCATCGCCTGTGGCGTGATCCGGGTTGTCCGCTGATCACTGCAGGCATCATCCAGGGAGAGATTCCATGCGTTTGATCCACACTTCGCTGTTCGCAGCCATTGCTGCACTGGGCCTGGCGGCCTGCAACCAGCAGCCGGCCGCGCCGCAGGCTGAAACCGCGCCGGCCGCGCCGGCCGAGGGCGCAACCACTGAACCGGCCGCAGCACCGGCACCCGCTGCCGCCCCGGCGGCCGACGCCTCGGCCACGGCCGAGCTGGCGCCGACCCAGGGCAACGAGACCAAGGGCAGCGTCACCTTCAAGGTGGTTGACGGCAAGGTCCACGTGACCGGCCAGATCAGCGGCCTGAAGCCGGGCAGCGAGCACGGCTTCCACATTCACGAGAAGGGCGACTGCAGCGCGCCGGACGGCATGAGCGCCGGTGGCCACTTCAACCCGGGCAAGCAGGATCACGGCAGCGTGTCCGCCGATCCGCACCACGGTGGCGACATGCCCAACATCAAGGCCGACGACAAGGGCGTGGCCACCATCGACGGTCCGGTGTCGAGCAACGTCAACATCGGCAAGGGCGATGACTTCGACATCATCGGCCGCGGCCTGATCGTCCATGCCGATGCGGATGACTACAAAACCCAGCCGACCGGCAACGCCGGTGCGCGCCTGGCCTGCGCAGTGATCCAGAAGGCGCAGTAAGCCATCAGAAAACGCCGGCGCAAGCCGGCGTTTTTCTTTATCGGTAGTGACGGCCGCTGGCCGGCAATCGCATATCCGGAGGTTGCCGGCCAGCGGCCGGCACTACCAGTTAATTGGGCGAGACCAGCTTCAGGCCGATCACACCGGCCACGATCAGGCCCACGCAGGCCAGGCGGGCCGGCGATGCGCTGTCGTTGAACAGGTAGATGCCCAGCACCGCCACGCCCATGGCGCCGATACCGGTCCAGATCGCGTAGGCGGTACCGACCGGGATGCTCTTCATCGCCTGGCTCATCAGGTACAGGCTGATCAGCGCGGACACGACCGTGGCAGCGGTGGGAAGGGGTTTGCTGAAGCCTTCGGAGTACTTCATTCCGAGGGCGAAACCGATCTCGAACAGGCCGGCCAGCAGCAGGTAGATCCAGGGCATGGGTGGGGGCTCCTTACCTTTTCTGAGAAAAACGAAACGGCCCGGTGTTTTCACACCGGGCCGTGGGTCGGTACATCACCGTGGAACTGTAACGCGTGCGGGGCACTGGTTCCACGGGGCGGGTCGTCCCGCCTGGGCGGCGATGCCTGCGGGCATCGCACATGGGGCTTACTCGGACAGGTTCCGGCCGTGGAACAGCTCTTCGATCTCGCGCTTGAGCAGCGCTTCGATCTTCATGCGTTCCTTGAACGACAGGTTCTTGGCCTTTTCCTCGAACAGGTACTGGTCCAGGTCGAAGTCCTTCAGGTGCATCTTCGTGTGGAAGATGTTTTCCTGATAGACGTTGACGTCGAACATCTCGTAACGCGACTTGATGTTCTTGGCCAGGAAGTTCTGGATCGAGTTGATCTTGTGATCGATGTAGTGCTTCTTGCCCTTCACATCGCGGGTGAAGCCACGGACGCGGTAGTCCATGATCACGATGTCCGACTCGAGGCTTTCGATCAGGTAGTTCAACGCCTTCAACGGCGAAATGACGCCGCAGGTGGCCACGTCGATGTCGGCGCGGAAGGTGGCGATACCTTCCTGCGGGTGCGTTTCCGGATAGGTGTGCACGGTGATGTGCGACTTGTCCATGTGCGCGACCACGGCATCGGAGATCAGCTCCTTGCCGGCCTGCTTCTTGTCGATCACCGGTTCTTCGGAGATCAGGATGGTCACCGAGGCACCCTGCGGATCGTAGTCCTGGCGGGCCACGTTCAGGATGTTGGCGCCGATGATCTCGGCGACATCGGTCAAGATTTGAGTCAGCCTGTCGGCGTTGTACTCTTCATCGATGTATTCAATGTAACGCTGACGCTCCTCTTCGGTGCGCGCGTAACACACGTCATAGATGTTGAAGCTCAGCGCCTTGGTGAGGTTGTTGAAACCCTGCAGCCTCAGGCGAGGCAACGGCTTGACCACGGCGGTCGATTCCTGTGTAAGAAGGGAAAGGGGGAATTATGGGGCAAACTGTCCCCGGGGGGAACGTGAAGAGCGCTCACATCTGGCACACTGTTTGCCCTTAACAATTGCGCTGGTTAAGCTCCGCTATCGACCCCGTGAATCCGTTCATGCGCAGAGGGAGCGCTCCTATCGTGTCAACCGTGCGCCTAGCTAGCAGTCCACTGGCCCTGGATATCGCCACAATCGATCGTTTCCTGGCGCACAGCCACAGGCGGCGATACCCCACCCGTACCGACGTCTTCCGACCCGGTGACCCGGCGGGAACCCTGTATTACGTCATCAGCGGCTCGGTTTCGATCATGGCCGAGGAAGATGACGATCGCGAGCTGGTGCTGGGCTACTTCGGTGCCGGCGAGTTCGTCGGCGAGATGGGCCTGTTCGTTGAATCGGACCGCCGCGAGGTGATCCTGAGGACCCGTACCGCCTGCGAGCTGGCCGAAATCAGCTACGAGCGCCTGCACCAGCTGTTCCTCGGCCCGCTGTCGGCCGATGCCCCGCGCTTGCTGTACGCGCTGGGCCAGCAGATCTCCAAGCGCCTGCTCGACACCAGCCGCAAGGCCAGCCGCCTGGCATTCCTGGACGTTACCGACCGGATCGTGCGCACCCTGCACGACCTGGCGCAGGAGCCGGAGGCGATGAGCCATCCGCAGGGCAGCCAGCTGCGCGTCTCGCGCCAGGAACTGGCCCGCCTGGTCGGCTGCTCGCGCGAAATGGCCGGCCGCGTGCTGAAGAAGCTGCAGACCGATGGCCTGTTGCACGCCCGCGGCAAGACCGTGGTGCTGTACGGCACCCGTTGATCGTTGAGCAGCCGGTGGGTGCGGACCTTGGTCCGCACTCTTTCACGCGCTAGGCTCGGTGCATGGAACTGAGCAGCGCATTCTGGTGGTTCATCCTCATCGGCCTGGGCGCCCAGCTGGTGGACGGCGCGCTGGGCATGGCGTTCGGCCTCGTGTCGTCGTCGGTGATGCTGGCCATGGGCATTCCGCCCGCGCAGGCCAGTGCAGCCATCCACACCGCCGAGGTGTTCACTACTGGCGCCTCCGGTGTGTCGCATCTGGTCGCCGGCAATGTCGATAAGCGCCTGTTCCTGCGCCTGGCGCTGCCCGGCGCCGTAGGCGGCGCCGTGGGTGCCTACGGCCTGACCCAGCTGCCCGGCGAGGTGATCCGCCCGCTCATCTACCTGTACCTGCTGGTGCTGGCCATCATCATCCTGGCACGTGCCGCCGGCCGCCTGATGCCCAAGGGCGAGGTCAAGCGGGTGCCCGTGCTGGGCTTCGTCGCCGGCTTCCTGGATGCCAGCGGCGGGGGCGGCTGGGGGCCGGTGGCCACCTCCACCCTGCTGGCCCGCGGCGGCCAGGCACGCACCACCATCGGCACGGTGAACGCGGCCGAGTTTGTGGTCACCCTGACAGTTTCAGCAACGTTCCTGCTGTCGATGGGGCTGCATCACCTGCAGATCGTGGCCGGCCTGCTGATCGGCGGCATGATGGCCGCGCCGGTGGCCGCACTGCTGGTGAAGCGCCTGAAGGAGCGCTGGGTGCTGGTGGCCGTGGGCGTGCTGGTGCTGGGCATCAGCCTGTTCCAGATCGGGCATGCGCTGACCGGGTATCTGGCGCGCTGAGCGCTCGCCGGGCATGGCCCGGCGCTAGCTGCACGGGATTCGGTAGTGCCGGCCGCTGGCCGGCAACCCCGCAAGCCCTTCCGCAATCATGAAGTTGCCGGCCAGCGGCCGGCACTACCGGGTCGCAGCCCGGCACTCCGTCATCCCATCCCCGGCGGATTCCGCGCGTTACGCCTTGTCACCGCCGCGGTCCACGCAGCCCCAGTTGAGGATGCGGGTGCCGGCCGGCAGCACGCGGCGGAAGAAGTCCACCCTGCCCGGCTTCGGGTTCACCACCACCGGCGCCTTGGCGGCCAGCAGCAGCGGCAGGTCGGCGGTGCTGTCGGAGTAGGCGATATCGATGTCGCCGTAGCCGCGCTCGCGCAGCATGCGCATCTTCTCTTCGTTGTGGCAGTGGCGGGTCGGGCCGACGCCACCCAGCCGTGGGCCGACCTCGGTGCCGATCACCGGTACGTCCTGGTGGGCGACGAAGGCCAGGATCGCGCGTGCCAGCTCTGGTGGCGCGCCCGTGGCAACCACCACGCGGTCACCCTTGGCCCGGTGCGCGGCGAACACCTCCAGCGCCTGTGGCAGCAGCTTGGCGCGCATCTGCGCCTCGTTGCGCAGCACATAGGCGTCGATGACCTTGTTGAAATCGCGCGCACGGTGCAGGCCGAAGCTGCCGATCCACACATAGACCGAAATGCCGGTACGGCGGGTCGGCAGCAGAGCCACCATCGGCCCGGCGATCGGCGTGACCAGCAGCGCCGCCAGCATGCGCAGCGGGTTGCGCTTGATCAGCGAAGCGAACAGGTGAGTACCCGAATCGCCGTCGTAGAGGGTGTGGTCGAAATCGAAGACCACCAGCGGCGCATCGTCGCGCGGCGTCGGATAGTGCGTTTTCATGCCGCGAAGAATAGCTGACGCAGGCCCTCGCCCGGCTCTTCCACGCGCATGAAGGCCTCGCCCACCAGGAACGAGTGGATGCCGGCATCGCGCATCAGTGCCACGTCCTGCGGACCGAGGATGCCGCTCTCGGTGACCAGCAGGCGATCGCGCGGCACCGCCTTCTGCATGTCCAGCGTGGTCTGCAGCGACACCTCGAAGGTGCGCAGGTTGCGGTTGTTGATGCCGATCATCGGTGCCGGTACCTGCAGCGCACGCTCCAGCTCGTCGATGTCGTGCACTTCCACCAGTACGTCCATGCCCAGCGACATCGCCAGTTCGGACAGCGTGGCCAACTGCGTGTCGTCCAGCGCAGCGACGATCAGCAGGATGCAGTCGGCACCCAGCACGCGCGCCTCGTACACCTGGTAGGCGTCGATCACGAAGTCCTTGCGCAGCACCGGCAGCGTGCAGGCCTCACGGGCCTGCTGCAGGTAGGCATCGGCACCCTGGAAGAAGTCCACATCGGTCAGCACCGACAGGCAGCTGGCGCCGCCGAACTCATAGCTGACGGCGATGTCGGCTGGGCGGAAATCCGGGCGGATCACCCCCTTGGACGGGCTGGCCTTCTTCACCTCGGCGATCACCGCCGGATCGCCGTTGGCCACTGCCGCCTGCAGCGCGCGCACGAAGCCACGTACCGGCGGGGCGCTGGCCACGGCCGCCTGCAGGTCCTCGAGGGGACGCTGGGCACGGCGCTGGGCCACTTCTTCGGCCTTGCGGGCCAGGATCGTCTGCAGGATGTCGCTCATCGTCTTCGATTCGGTGCGGGGGCGGTGAGGACGGCCATTATCGGCCATCAAGAGGGTCAGGCTGAACCGCGCGCTCAGGCAACCAGCGCGCGGGTGGTCTCTACATACTGCTGCAGGCGCTGGCGGGCGCTGCCGTTGGCGATGGCGGCACGGGCACGGGCCAGGCCGTCGCCGATGTCGCTGGCCACGCCGGCCACGTACAGCGCGGCGCCGGCGTTCAGGGCCACGATGTCCAGCGCCGGACCGGGCTGGTTGTCCAGCACGGCGCGCAGCATGGCAATGGACTGCTCCGGGCCATCCACGCGCAGGTTGCGGCTGGCCGACATGGCGATGCCGAAGTCTTCCGGGTGGATCTCGTACTCGCGTACCTTGCCGTCGCGCAGCTCGCCCACCAGGGTACCGGCGCCCAGCGAGATCTCGTCCATGTTGTCGCGGCCCCAGACCACCATGGCGCGCTCGGTGCCCAGCTCGCGCAGCACGCGTGCCTGGATACCCACTAAATCGGGGTGAAACACGCCCATCAGCACCGACGGTGCGCTGGCCGGGTTGGTCAGCGGGCCAAGGATGTTGAAGATGGTACGCACACCCATCTCGCGGCGCACCGGCGCGACCACCTTCATCGACGGATGATGGATCGGCGCGAACATGAAACCGATACCGGTCTGTTCAATGGCCGCGGCGACCTGCGCCGGCTGCAGCTCGATGGCCGCACCCAGTGCTTCGACTGCATCGGCGCTGCCGGACTTGGACGACACGCTGCGGTTGCCATGTTTGGCCACGCGCGCACCGGCCGCAGCGGCGACGAACATCGCGCAGGTAGAGATGTTGAAGGTGTGCGAGCCATCGCCGCCGGTGCCGACGATGTCGACCAGGTGGGTGGTATCGGCCACCGGCACCGCCAGCGCGAATTCGCGCATCACCGTGGCCGCCGCGGCAATCTCGTCGATGGTTTCCTTCTTCACGCGCAGGCCGGTGAGGATGGCGGCGGTCATCATCGGCGACACGTCGCCGCGCATGATCTGCCGCATCAGGTCGACCATTTCGTCGAAGAAGATTTCGCGGTGTTCGATGGTGCGTTGCAGGGCTTCCTGGGGGGAGAAGCTCATGGGAATGCTCCTTGGATCAGGCCGCCGGACGCTGCAGGAAATTGCGCAGCAGGGCGTGGCCATGTTCGGTGAGGATGGATTCGGGGTGGAACTGAACGCCCTCCACCGGGAACTGGCGGTGGCGCAGGCCCATGATCTCTTCGATCGAGCCGTCGTCGTTCTCGGTCCAGGCGGTCACTTCCAGCACATCGGGCAGGCTGTTCTTGTCCACCACCAACGAGTGGTAGCGGGTGGCCTGGTAGCGGTCCGGCAGGCCGGCGAACACGCCCTTGCCTTCATGGCGGATCGGCGAGGTCTTGCCATGCATGATGTTGCCGGCACGGATGACCGTGCCGCCGTAGACTTGGCCGATGCCCTGGTGGCCCAGGCACACGCCGAGGATGGGCGTGGTCGGGCCCAGGCGCTGGATCAGCTCCAGCGACACGCCCGCTTCGTTGGGCGTGCACGGGCCGGGCGAGATGACGATGCGCTCAGGCTTCTGCGCGGCGATCTCGTCCACGCTCATCGCATCGTTGCGCACCACCTTCACCTCGGCGCCCAGCGTCTGCAGGTACTGCACGAGGTTGTAGGTGAAGCTGTCGTAGTTGTCGATCATCCACAACATGGTCAGGTTCCGTCGCTTATCAGGAAAATGGCGTATACGTTTTCGGTGTAGGTGATGGGGCCGGCTTCGATGGATTCGCGCAGGCGTGAGCCGGTGGTCTCGATCATGTCCATCTGCGCCGCAGGTGACGGCGGCGATGGCGGTGTCACCATGTCGTCGCTTCTGGGCCAATTGCCCGCCTGCACGCCATAGGCGAAGTTCGGCGCCACATCGGAGATGCTGTACAGCCCGCGCAGCTTCGTGCCGTAGGCATTGGCAAGGCCCTGCGCGGATTGGCGCGTCGACGCGGCGGCCTCGCCCTTGAGTTCGCGCCGCAGCGCCACTTCGCCCGAGTAGGTCGGGGCCACGCTGCTGACCTGCAGGTTCTCGTTGGCCTTCAGTGCACCCAGCACGTCCTGCATCGCCTTCACGCTGGCGAAGCTGGCACGCAGCTGGCGCGACACGCGGGTGCCGACGAAGACCTGCCGGTTCTGCTCATAGCGCGTGGCCGGGCCGATCCGCAGATTGTCCGCACGCACGCTGCCCTCCACCGCCTTGTGCTGCTTGAACAGCGCCAGCACGCGCGCGACGTTGTCCTGCACGCGGCGGCGCGCGGCGTCGGCATCCATGTCGGTCTCTTCGATGTTCAACTGCAGGCCGAACCGGTCGGGCATCACCTCGCGGCGCGCCTCGCCCTTCACCAGCAGGTGCGGCTGGGAGGGAATGGTGTTGGCCTGCGCCCACGCAGACGGGGCCATCGTGGCCAGCAGTGACGACCACAGCAATGCGCTCAGCAGCTTCATGCGGTACTCCTTGTCTTGAACGGGAACGGCGGAACGACCACGGCGCAGCGGCCGTGGCGAGGCAGGCTTACAGGCCCTTGGCGGCCTGGGCGACGGCGCGGAACAGCGCGCGGCCCTTGTTCATCGTCTCGTCCCATTCCTTGTCCGGGTCCGAGTCGTAGACGATGCCGGCGCCGGCCTGCACATACAGGCGGCCGTCCTTGATCACCGCGGTGCGGATCGCGATCGCGGTATCGGCATCGCCATGCCAGCCGATGTAGCCGATGCTGCCGGCGTAGACATTGCGCTTGATCGGTTCCAGCTCGCGGATCACTTCCAGCGCGCGGATCTTCGGCGCACCGCTGACCGTGCCGGCCGGGAAGGTGGCACGCAGCACGTCGGCATAGCTCAGGCCCGGCTGCAGCTGCCCGGTCACTTCGCTGACGATGTGCATGACGTGGCTGTAGCGTTCGATCACGAACTGCTCGCCCACTTCCACGGTGCCGGCCTTGGACACGCGACCGGCATCGTTACGGCCGAGGTCGATCAGCATCAGGTGCTCGGCGCGCTCCTTCGGATCGGCCAGCAGCTCGGCTTCCAGCGCCAGGTCCTGTTCGACAGTGGCACCGCGCGGCCGGGTGCCAGCGATCGGGCGCACCGTCACTTCGCCATCCTGCAAACGCACCAGGATTTCCGGCGAGGAACCGACCACCTGCAGGTCGCCGACATCGAGGAAATACATGTAGGGCGACGGATTCAGTGCACGCAGCGCACGGTACACATCCACCGGGCGCGCCTTGAACGGCACGCTCAGGCGCTGGCTCAGCACCACCTGGAAGATGTCACCGGCGCGGATGTATTCCTTGCTGCGCTGGACCGCATCGACGAAGCCTTCGCGGGTGAATCCGGAGACGAAATCGGATTCGTCCAGCACGTCGCTGTTGAGCGGTGCCGGATAGCCGGCCCCCGGTGCGCGCAGCTTGGCGGTCAGTGCATCCAGACGCGCCTGGGCCTGCTCGAAGGCACCGTCGACACGCGGGTCGGCATGCACGATCAGGTACAGCCGGCCCTTGAGGTTGTCGAACACTGCCAGCTCGTTGGAGTCCAGCAGCAGGATGTCCGGCGTGCCCAGCTCGTCGCGGCCGGCCGGCGGGGCCAGGCGCGGTTCGATGTAGCCGATGCACTCGAAACCGAACCAGCCGACCAGGCCACCGGTGAAGCCCGGCAGGCCTTCCAGCTTGGGCACCGAGTGGGCGCTGCGCAGCGCCTCGACTTCGGCGAACGGGTCGGCCACCTCGCGGGTGTCCACCACCTGACCATCCTCGCGCACGGTCAGGGTGTGGCCGTGGAAGGCGTACACGCGACGTGCCGGCAGGCCGATGATCGAGTAACGACCAAAGCGCTCGCCGCCTTCGACGGATTCAAACAGGTAGGTATTGGGGCCGTCGGCGAGCTTCAGATAGACCGAAAGCGGCGTGTCCAGGTCGGACAGCACTTCACGGACGACGGGAATATGGGTGTGGCCTTCAGCGGCCTGCTGCAGAAACTGAGCGTACGAGTTCAAGACGACTTTCCTTCCGGGACACAGCGTTATGGGGGCGGACGACGGCAACGGGCCACCATCGCCACCAACGGCGTGCGGAAGAAAGGGTATGCGGGGTCGTCAGGCTGGACACCCCTTGACTGTATCGCAGCCTGGGCGGGAGGGGAACCCCGTCGCGGCGTCGCGGTTCATTCGGCCATTAGCCCATCCGCCGGGCGTTCTCCTGGGCCTCCAGCCCCTGTTGCTGGGCCAGTCCGGCTGCCGTCGCCTGTTCGCGACCGGTGTTCAGGGCGTCAACCTGCGCCGTGCTCACGACCAGCGGCTGGGCCATGCCGGCCGCCACGTCCACATGCGCATGTCGGCGGTGGGCCGCCTGCAGATCCCGGGTGTCGACCGCGAATGCCCGCGTGCGGTCGTCACTGAGCAGCACATGGGAGATGGCCTGCAACCCTTCGCGCTTGGCCTGCACAGCCAACGCCCCGGCCAGCTGATCGCTCTGCAGGTTCGGGATGCGGCCATGTGCCACATCGAGGCCGTGCACACCGGTCTGCGCGCCCTTGAACAGATGGAAATCGATGTGCCCCGGATCGTTCAGCGCGGGTATCTTCGCGCCCCCCTCCTGCAGCTGCGCATGCGGCCGTCCAAGCAGCTTGCGCGCGGCCGCCTCCTGGCTCGCGATTGCCGCGTCGAGACTGGGGTTCATCGTCTCGCTCATGCCATGCCGGTCCACCGACTCCCCCATGGTCGCACTGCCGCGCCCGATCACCCACGACGTCTTGGCCAGGTTGACCAGGTTCTGCGGCAGTGCCGGCGTGGGCAGGTGCGTGGCAATGCCCTTGTTGGCCATCGCGCCCAGCCCGACGGTGCCGGCCAGCACGGCCGGCGCCTGCGAGGTCAGCCCGGTGATCTGATGGCTGCTCCAGTTCATGCCCATGTGGAAAGTCGCGCCGTACACGGCATAGCCGTTGCGCAGCCCATTGGCCACGCCATGCACGCCCTGCTGCAGCTGGCCGCCCAGATGATGGCCGCCGGCACGGATGCGGCCGGCATCCGCCGCCGCTTCACGGGTGGCTTCACGGGCCTTGGTTTCGTGTTGATTGCGCGCCGCATCACCGTGCTCACGCATCTGTCTGGCCATGTCGTCGGCACCGAGCGCACCCAGCACGCTGGCCCCGATGTTCCAGCCGTAACTGCCCTTGGCCTGCACGCGGTGGCTGACCGATTCGACCAGACCCTGCAGCTCGCGACCCTTGGCAATGACCGTCGCACCGCCTTCGATGCCCACCCGCATGCTCTTGCCACCGTAGTCGACCACGGTGCCGATCGCATTTCCCTGCAGGGTCGACGCACGCTCGACGGCCACGCCGGACAAGCTCATGCCCCGGCCCGCCAGCGCGCCGACCTGCTCGACATGTTCACCGGCAACCCGTCCGGCACGCATGCCGCGCGCACCTGCGATCAGCACCTCGGCCAGCGGGCCACCGTATTCGGCAAGCTGGCTTGGCGCTTCTCGATGGCGGCGGTCCACCACCTTTCCGTTCACTTCGGTCTTGGCGTCCAGCAACAGTTCCATCCTGCCCGCGGCCACCGGAACATTGCGCAATGCCTCTGCCCCGGATTTCGACGCCAGCTGGTCAACCAGCTGGGCCGTGGCCGTCTGCGCACCCGCCGGCATCATCTCCTGCAGCTTGCGGGTAACCATCTGCTGCACGCCGGGCTGACGCAGCAGCTGGCTGGTCTCGCTGGCCAACAGGCCAAAGCCCTGCCGGTGATGCTCGTTGAGCCGCTTCAATCCGTTCTGCACATCGTTGAGCACTTCACCCGACGTCTGGTAGGTGTGCACCGTGTCGCGCGTGTTGAACACCGGCAATCCGTGGGATTTCGCGTAGCGATCGGCGGTGGCCGGATGCAGCCCCGCCGAATTGAAGGTGGTCGCACGTACACCGGTAACCGCCGAAGCGGCAGAGGCCATGCCGCCGCCAAGCGAATGACCGGCGAGTTCAAACTGGGTACCAGAGGTCTTCAAGCGACTCGCCAGTGCCATGGCCCGATCGTAGTAGTCGCTCTGCATGCCTACGCCCTGGCGTCCATTGTTGAGGAAATCCTCGCCTCCGGACTCACGCCGCCCGCCTTTCGCCCGGGGATCGATGATTTCGCCCGTTGATCCCTTGAACACCAGCACCGGCTTGGCGCCATCACCGAACACCCTTTTGTCCGGAATGTAGATCTCTGCGCGGAAGCCCGAGTCGTTCGGCCGCATCAGCGTCTTCAGGTCGGACGCCCCCAGGCTGATGCCCGCCGCTTTGAGCGTGTCCGGGTCGGTCACGGCACTGGCCCGCGTCCACCCGACCGGCGGCTCACCTTTGCCCTTTGCCGAGGCATACACATCACCAGCAAGCGAACCCAGCTCGCGGGCGTGATAGGTCTCGCGCAAGCGCGCCGCCTCGGTGGCATGTCCACCTCCCTGCAGTTGCTCGACCAGGTGCTGCTGCGCCTGGACGCTCTTGGCGCGGGCCTGCAACAGGCGTTCCTGCTGCTCGGGATCGTGACCGCTCATGGCAGACTCCATTGCTCATCAGTGAAGACACGGTCATCCAGGACCTGCTGGAATGACCACAGCCAACGCTATCATCCCCCGAACGCGTCCATGTCAAGGGATCACATGCACCGTCACCCTCACAGTTCCTTTACGCCATTTTCCTGCCTGGCGCTGATGCTGCTGATGCTGCTGAGCGCCTGCGCGCGCACGTCTTCACATGGCGCGGAGCGCTATTTCGAGGGCAAGGCACTTGAACTGGCCATCGCCGCCGAACAGGGTGATGCGGCGACGATCACGCGCCTGATCAAGACCGAAGGCGTGAACCCCGACAAGGAGTTCTCGAAGCAGGATGGCATTCCGCTCATCGCGTGGCCGTTGCGCGCACAGAACCTGGAAGGCCTGCGCGCGATGCTCGACAACGGCGCCGACCCGAATGCACGGCGTATTGAAACGCTGGACGGCGAGACGTTCCGCCACAACAACGCCATGGTCTATGCCGCGAAGATGGACGATCCGCGCTACTTGGCCCTGCTGCTGGATCATGGCGGCGACCCGGACACGCGCACCTCCAATACCGAAACGCTGCTGTTCCAGGCTTTCATTTCCGGCAACCTGTGGAAGAACATCCAGCTGCTGGTGGAGCGAGGCGCGCACGTCAACGAATCCAACATCGGCCAGGCCGATACCGTTCTCAGCTGGTACACCGGCCGTGGCGGCTTCGAGCAGGCCTACTGGCTGCTTGAGCATGGTGCGGACCCCACGATTGCATCGCCGTCATCGGCGCAACCGGGCGCGCCCGATCGGATGGCCATGGTCGAAGCCATCTACTGGGAAATCACCACACCGGACCTGCTGCCCTGGCAGAAGAAGTGCCAGCAGTGGCTGATCGATCACGGCATTGCCCGGCCGCCGCTTCCGCAGTACATCCGCGAGAAGCGCGAAGCATTCGGGTTCCCGGCGAAGGAGCAGGACATACCGCCGTTGTAGGAGTTCCGGTCCGGCTCAGCGCGGCTCGGACAACAGTGCACAGCCCACGGGCAGGTGCATGCGCACCCTGCCCGGCACGCACGCGATGCGGAACTGGCGCGCCTGTACCGGTTCGCCGTCCAGGTTGAGCGTCAACGGACGCTCGGATTCCACCTGCAGCCACGGCAGGCGCGCGCGCGTTGCCAGCTGTTCCAGTGCGGCCTGGGTGCCCGACTTCAGCATCTGGCCGAGCGTGGCGGTGACTTCACCTTCCAGCTCCGGAAGCACCGTCACGTCCAGCTGCCCATCATCGATCAGCGCCTGCGGGCACAATTGCTGGCCACCACCGGCCTGGCGGCCATTGCCGATGCCGAGCGCGATGAAGTCGCCTTCCCACGCGAAATCCGGGCCCGACAGGCGCGCATGGATCGGCTCGATCCGCCCCAGCTTGGCAATGCCGGTGATCACGTAGGCCAGCCCGCCCAGCATTTTCTTCAGGCCGGCATCGGTCTCCACCGTCACCTGCGTGCCGAAGCCACCGCTGGCGAGGTTGGCGCACCACCATTGCGTGCCATCGGCGTCCACGCGCAGCAGATCGATGGCATGCGGCGTGGCCTGCCCGATCAAGGCCAAGGCCGCCTTCGGCTCGGTCGGGATGCCGGCCGCAGTCGCGAAGTCGTTGGCGGTGCCCATCGGGATCAGCGCCAGCGAGGGCAACGCATCTGCCGGCTCCTCACGATGCGCCAGTGTCTCGGCCACCGCGCTGAGCGTGCCGTCGCCACCGGCGGCCACGATCACGTCCACGCCATGATCGATCGCCTCGGCCACGTAGCGTTCGGCGTCACCGTCTTCCCAGGTCACCCGCACTTCCAGCTGCACGCCCTGCCCACGCCAATGACCGACCGCGTCGCGCAGCTCGTCATTGCCTGCGGATTTTCCGTTGAGGATCAGGCGCCAGCGCGGGGTGGTCATGCGGTGCTTCCAGGACGTGGGTGGCACAGGCTAGCAATGCGCCGTTTGTCCGCAGTGAATGTCACGCAGGTGTCATTCAGCTGCTGGAGAATGGAAGGCCATAGCAGGGACGACGGATGGAGGCAGGATCAGCCTCCCACGCATGCAGCGAGGCCACGCCAGTGATTGGCGTGGCTTTTTTTTGGTGCGTAGGGAGTGCGAACCAAGGTTCGCACCCACCAGGCTGCGGATCGCACACACCGGGTTGCGGTTCGCACCCACCCGGTGGGTAGATCCACGCCATGCGTGGATGCACTTCGCCTCAGCCGTTGGCGAAATCGTGCAATGCCTGGCCCTGCAGCCGGTACACGGTCCACTCGTCCTGCGGCGTGGCGCCAGCGGCGGTGTAGAACTCGATGGCCGGGGTATTCCAGTCCAGCACCGACCATTCGAAACGACCGCAACCCTCGGCCACGGCCTGGCGTGCGATGTACTTCAGCAGCGCCTTGCCGGCGCCTGCGCCGCGCTTTTCCTGGCTGACATACAGGTCTTCCAGGTAGATGCCCTTGTGGCCCAACCAGGTGGAGTAGTTGTAGAAATACACGGCGTAACCAATGGGCTCGCCGTCGGCTTCGCAGATCAGCGCGCGCGCCGTGGCATCGGCACCGAACAAGCTCTCGGCGATGCCGATCTCATCGGTCTGCACCGAATGCTCGGCCTTCTCGTAGATGGCCAGTTCGCGGATGAAATGCAGGATCAGGCCGGCGTCGGCCACGGTGGCCGAGCGGATGTTCAACAGTGCCATGGGCGGAAAAGGGGACGGAGGAGATCAAGCGAGCTTAATCCCCTCCGTCCCCTTTTTGTCAGCGTGCCGCAGCGACGTTCGCGCGCATCTGCGCGATCACGTCCTGGTAGCTGGTCTTGGCGTTGAAGATGGCCGAACCGGCAACGAAGGTGTCGGCGCCGGCGGCGGCGATCTCGCCGATGTTGTCGGCCTTCACGCCGCCGTCGATCTCCAGGCGGATGTCCTTGCCGCTGGCATCGATCATCTTGCGCACCACGCGCAGCTTGTCCAGCGCCGAGGGAATGAAGGCCTGGCCGCCAAAGCCCGGGTTGACCGACATCAGCAGCACCAGATCCAGGTCGTCCAGTACCCAGTCGAGGATGTCCACCGGGGTGGCCGGATTGAGCACGATGCCCGGCTTGCAGCCCAGCGAGCGGATCAGCTGGATGGTGCGGTGCACGTGGCGGCTCGCTTCCGGGTGGAAGCTGATGTAGGTGGCACCGGCTTCGGCGAAGTCCGGGATGATGCGGTCCACCGGCTCGACCATCAGGTGCACGTCGATCGGCGCGGTGACGCCGTGCTTGCGCAGCGCCTGGCAGACCATCGGGCCGATGGTCAGGTTCGGCACGTAGTGGTTGTCCATCACATCGAAGTGGACCCAGTCCGCGCCGGCGGCGAGGACGTTGTCGACTTCCTCGCCGAGGCGGGCGAAGTTGGCGGACAGGATGGAGGGGGCGATGAGGCAGTTGGACATGGCCGGGCCTTGCAACGGTAGGAAAGAGGGTCAGCGCTTGCGCAGGGTCTTGATGCGGTCGTAGGCGGCGTTGATCCGCCGCGACTTCTGCTCGGCCTGCTGCTGCAGCTCGGGGGCCGCGCCGCCGAGCTTGTCGGGGTGGTACTGGGAAATCAGCTTGCGGTAGGCGCGCTCGACCTCGGCATCGGTGGCCTCGGAGGTCAGCCCCAGCTCCCGGTACGGGTTCTCCTTGTTCAGGCGGAACCAGTCCGAATCGAAGGCGTGGCCGATCAACAGGCCGACCACCGCGCCAAACAGCGGATTGGGCCGGAACAGCAGGGCGCCGGCGATGAATCCGAGCAGTTTTCCGTACCAGCGCATGGCGCTCCGGGGTCGGCCGACGAAATGGACGCTCATTTTACGTCACAGCGGGCCCGGACCGCTTTACACTAGGCCGCCCGCTGGTCAGCGGGCCCGCCGGGTCCGCTGGGCAGCCGTATCGACAACGCCCCAGGAGTGCCCGTGCCAACCACGCTGTTGCAATCCGATCTCCCCGGCCTGCCCTTGCGCCATCGCGGCAAGGTGCGTGATGTGTTCGATATCCCGCGCGAGCGGCTGCCTGCAGGGACCCCGCCGGGCGACTACCTGCTGATGGTGGCCACCGATCGCCTGTCGGCGTTCGACGTGGTCCTGCCCGACCCGATCCCGGGCAAGGGCGAGATGCTCTGCCAGGTCTCCAACTTCTGGTTCGCCAAGACCGCGCACCTGATGCCCAACCACCTGACCGGCATCGACGTGGCCAGCGCGCTGCCCGAAGGCGTGGACCCGGCCCTGTACGCCAAGCGCGCGGTGGTCACCCGCAAGCTGAAGCCGGTGCCGGTGGAAGCGATCGCCCGCGGCTACCTGATCGGCAGCGGCTGGAAGGACTACCAGCGCACCGGCAAGGTCAGCGGCATCGACCTGCCCGACGGCCTGCGCCAGGCCGAGCAGCTGCCCGAGCCGATCTTCACCCCTTCGACCAAGGCCGCCGTGGGCGACCATGACGAGAACATCGATTTCGATGCGATGGTGAAGCAGGTCGGTGCCGAGATGGCCGAGCGCGTGCGCGATGCCACCCTGCGCATCTACAAGTTCGCCGCCGAATACGCCCGCGAGCGCGGCATCATCCTGGCCGATACCAAGTTCGAGTTCGGTACCGACGCCGATGGCCGCCTGTACATCATGGACGAGATGCTGACGCCGGATTCCTCGCGTTACTGGCCGGCCGACGAGTACGAAGTGGGCACCAGCCCGCCGAGTTACGACAAGCAGTTCGTGCGCGATTACCTGGAGACGCTGGACTGGGGCAAGACCGCCCCGGGCCCGAGCATCCCGGCCGAGATCATCGAGCGCACCCGCGCCAAGTACGCCGAGGCGCTGCAGCGCCTGGCCGGGATCAGCGTCGACTGATCCGCCTGCGCCCCCGGCCGGAAAGGCGGGGGCGTTCTGAATGCGGTAGTGCCGGCCGCTGGCCGGCAACCTCGCGAACCTGCAGCCAGGCATGGCCTGGCTCTACTGCCGGTTGCCTGGGGTGGTGCCGGCCGCTGGCCGGCAGCCTCGCGAACCTGCAGCCAGGCATGGCCTGGCTCTACTGCCGGTTGCCTGGGGTAGTGCCGGCCGCTGGCCGGCAACCTCGCAAGCCTGCAGCCAGGCATGGCCTGGCTCCACTGACGGTTGCCTGGGGCTAGTGCAGGCCGCTGGCCGGCAACCTCGCGAACTCGGCTATGCTCTGGATTGCCGGCCAGCGGCCGGCACTACCGTTGTCCGAGGAAGCAACGCAGCATGCAGACATCCACCGAGCTTGCGCGGCCGATCGACCGCTATTTCGCCAGCTACTCCGACGACCACCGCAATCAGATCAACCAGCGCATCCACGTGGTGGCGGTGCCGGCGATCCTGTGGTCGGTGGTGGCCCTGCTGTGGTGCCTGCCGCCGCTGATCACCTGGTTCCAGTACGGCATCTGGTCGGCGTTCGCGATGTTCAGCGCCTGGTGCTTCTACAACAAGCTGTCGCGCCCGCTGGGCATCGGCATGCTCATCCAGTTCTTCGTGTTCGGCTGCCTGTGCAGGCTGCTGGAGGCCGAGATCGGCCTGCACAACCTGTTCTGGCTGGCGGTGGGCGTATTCGTGGTGGCCTGGATCGCGCAGTTCATCGGTCACAAGTTCGAGGGACGCAAGCCCAGCTTCCTGACCGACCTGACCTACCTGCTGATCGGCCCGGCCTGGGTGATGGCCAAGTTCTACCGCAAGCTCGACTGGCGCTACTGACCTGCCCGTGGCCGACCGCGCCTTCGTTTCCTGAACGGGCAGATTCCGTCACCCGCACTCCACGACGGCCCTGCCAGCCTGCACCGGTGATCCGTTCCCCATCGCCCGCCCGTCGACGGCAGCCCCTGTGCGACAGGGCCTGCGGTCTCCCTGCGTGGGCGTAGGGTGTCCCCCGAGGGCAACCGGGGAGGGACCGCAGCAACGTGATGCTGCGCTGCAGAAAAAATGAATCAGCGGACGTTACATGCAATTGATCGCTGTTCGATGGGTTTCGGCGACATTTCGCAGCCTGTTATCCTCCCTGACCTGCTCGTGAATCATGGATTCCCTGCATGCTCCCCAGCCTGCCCCTGCTGCTGGCCCTGCCGTTCCTGATGGCAGCGGCTGTTGCGGCCTTCCCCCGTAGTTCGCGCTCGACTGCTGCCTGGCTGGCGGCGCTGGCGCCGTTGGGCGGACTGGCCATCCTCGGCTGGCTGACCCCGTCGGTGCTCGACGGCCAGGTCGTGCGGACGATGGTCCCTTGGCTGCCGCAGATCGGTCTGGACTTCACCCTGCGCCTGGACGGGCTGGCCTGGATGTTCGCCGGGCTGGTGCTCGGCATCGGCGCGCTGGTGGTGCTGTATGCGCGCTACTACCTGAGCCAGCAGGACAACGCCCACCGCTTCTACTGCTACCTGCTGCTGTTCATGGGCGCCATGCTGGGCATGGTGCTGTCGGGCAACCTGCTGTTGCTGATGATTTTCTGGGAAATGACCAGCATCAGCTCGTTCCTGCTGATCGGCTTCTGGTCGCACCGCCAGGACGCCCGCGAAGGCGCACGCATGGCGCTGGTGATCACCGGCGGCGGTGGCCTGGCCCTGCTCGGTGGCGTGCTGCTGATCGGCCGCATCGTCGGCAGCTTCGACCTGGACGTGGTGCTGGCCGCCGGCGAGCAGATCCGCGCCAGCGCGCTGTACCCGTACGCACTGTTCCTGGTGCTGGCCGGCATCTTCACCAAGAGCGCGCAGTTCCCGTTCCACTTCTGGCTGCCGCACGCGATGGCGGCGCCGACCCCGGTCTCTGCCTACCTGCACTCGGCCACCATGGTGAAGGCCGGTGTGTTCCTGCTGGCGCGGCTGCACCCGGCACTGGCCGGCAGCGACCTGTTCTTCTACACGGTCAGCGGCATCGGCGCGCTGACCCTGCTGATCGGTGCCTGGAATGCGATCTTCCAGCACGACCTGAAAGGCCTGCTGGCGTACTCGACCATTTCCCACCTGGGCCTGATCACCCTGCTGTTCGGCCTGTCCACGCCGATGGCGGTGGTGGCCGGCGTGTTCCACATCCTCAACCACGCCACCTTCAAGGCCTCGCTGTTCATGGCCGCCGGCATCATCGACCACGAAACCGGCACCCGTGACATGCGCAAGCTGGGTGGCCTGCGCAAACTGATGCCATTCACCAGCGCGCTGGCGATCATCGCCTCGCTGGCGATGGCCGGCATCCCGTTGCTCAACGGTTTCCTGTCCAAGGAAATGCTGTTCGCCGAAGCGCTGACCGCCGGTGGCGGCCCGGGCGCGATGCGCACGGCCGTATCGATCGCGGCGCTGCTGGCCGGTGTGTTCGGCGTGGCCTACAGCCTGCGCTTCGTGCACGACACCTTCTTCGGCCCCGGCCCGCACGACCTCGACCGCGTGCCGCATGAGCCGCCGCGCTGGATGAAGGTGCCGGTGGAACTGCTGGTGGTGATCTGCGTGGCGGTGGGCATCGCCCCGGCACTGACCGTGGCGCCGGTGCTGCATGCCGCTGCGGCCTCGATCCTCGGCAACGCCATGCCCGAATACAGCCTGGCGGTGTGGCACGGCTTCAACCTGCCGCTGGCGATGAGCGCGATCGGCGTGGTCGGTGGCGTGGCGCTGTACTTTGGCCTGCGCAAGCTGATCAACCTGCACGGGGTGGAAACCCGCACCACCGGCCGCAACGTGTTCCATGCGCAGCTGGATGCCCTTTCCGCGCTGGCCATGCGCCTGACCAACGGCATCGCCAATGGCAGCCTGCAGCGCATGCTGCTGGGCCTGGTGCTGGTGGCGATCGCGGTCGCCGCCGCGCCGTTCGTGGCCAACCCGGCCTCGCCGAACTGGACCGCGCCGCAGCCGATCCCGCTGCTGGGCTGGGTGCTGTGGCTGGTGATGATGGCCTGCGCCGTTGCCACCCTCCGTGTCTACAAGCAGCGCCTGCTGGCGGTGCTGCTGGTCGGCGGCGTCGGCCTGATGGTGGCGCTGACCTTCGTGTTCCTGTCCGCACCGGACCTGGCGCTGACCCAGCTGCTGGTGGAGATGGTGACCCTGGTGCTGATGCTGCTTGGCATGAACTACCTGCCCGCGCAGTCCGGGCCGGAGCGCCCGCGCTGGCGCAAGCGCCGCGATGCGGTGATCGCGATCATCGCCGGTGCCGGCCTGGGTGCGCTGGCCTACACCGCGATGACCCTGCCGCCGAACACCGTGGCCGGCGAGCTGCTCGCCCGCGCCCTGCCCGAGGCCTACGGCCAGAATGTGGTCAACGTGATCCTTGTCGACTTCCGCGGCTTCGATACCTTCGGCGAGATCACCGTGTTCGGCATTGCCGCGCTGGTGGTGCACGCACTGCTGCGACGCACGCGGATGGCACCGGAGCAGATCATGCCCGGCCCGCCGATCAAGCTGCCGGTGCCAGCCGACCTGGCCCAGATCATGTTCCCGCTGACCCTGACCGTGTCGATCTTCCTGTTCCTGCGCGGCCACAACGCGCCCGGCGGTGGCTTCATCGCCGGCCTGGTGCTGGCCGTGCCGCTGCTGATCCAGTACGTGATCCAGGGCACCGCATCGGTGGAATCGCGCTTCGGCTTCGACTACATCCGTTGCATCGGCATGGGCCTGCTGATCGCCATCCTCAGCGGCAGTGCGTCGATGCTGTTCGGCGTGCCGTTCCTGACCAGCGGCCACCTCGACCTGCACCTGCCGCTGATCGGCGAGGTACCGCTGGCCAGCGCGATCGGCTTCGATATCGGCGTGTACCTGGTGGTGTTCGGTGGCGCGATGCTGATGCTGTCGATGATGGCCACCGTGAAACCCTCTCGTACCCGCACCGCGCGCAAGGGCGAGATCGACCTGCAACGCCGCTCGGCACGTACCGGGGAGATGCACTGATGGAACTGGCCCTGGCCTCCGCGATCGGCGTGCTGACCGCCATCGGCGTCTACCTGCTGCTGCGCGCGCGCAGCTTCGATGTGATCCTGGGCATGACCTTCCTGTCCTACGCCACCAACCTGCTGATCTTCGCCGGTGGCCGCGTGGTGCTGGGCAAGGCACCGGTGCTGCAGGAAGGCGTGGACAGTCACCTGGGCAACTACACCGATCCGCTGCCACAGGCGCTGGTGCTGACCGCGATCGTGATCGCCTTCGCGATGACCGCGGTCAGCATCGTGCTGGCCATGCGCAGCCGCAGCGACAACCACAGCGATCATGTGGACGCCCACCAGCCGGATGACGACCTGCGGGATGAGCGCATGCCGCCGCGCCAGGGCGAGGACCGCGCATGAACCACCTGGTGATCCTGCCCATCCTGATTCCGCTGCTGGGTGCTGCACTGTCGCTGTTCGTCGAACACCGCCGCTATGGCCCCAAGGTGCAGCGCGCGGTGGCCTGGACTGCGCTGTCGGCGCTGGCGCTGGCGGTGGGCCTGCTGTTTGCCGCCACCGCCACTGGTGAGATCAACGTCTACCTGCTCGGCGACTGGCCGTCGCGTCTGGGCATCGCGCTGGTGGCCGACCGGCTGTCGGCGTGGATGCTGCTGACCACCCTGCTGCTGGCCATTCCCTGCCTGCTGCATGCCTGCTCGGGCTGGGACCGGCGCGCACCGCACTTCCATGCACTGTTCCAGTTCCAGCTGGTCGGCCTGAATGGCGCGTTCCTGACCGGCGACATCTTCAACCTGTTCGTGTTCTTCGAGGTGATGCTGATCGCCTCCTACGGCCTGCTGCTCAGTGGCGGCCGCGGCCTGCGCATGCGCATTGGCCTGCACTACGTGGTGTTCAACGTCACCGCCTCGACCCTGTTCCTGATCGCACTGGGCCTGCTGTACGCCTCGCTGGGCTCGCTGAACATGGCCGAGCTGTCGCAGCGCATTGCCGAGGTGCCGCCGGCGCAGCTGACCCTGGTAAAGGCCACGATGGGCCTATTGCTGCTGGTGTTCTGCGCCAAGGCTGCGCTGATGCCGCTGTACCTGTGGCTGCCGGAAGCCTATTCGCGCGCACCGGCCGCCGTGGCCGCCCTGTTCGCGATCATGACCAAGGTCGGCCTGTACTCGGTGCTGCGCATCCAGATGCTGTGGTTCGGCGACGATGCCGGTGCGATGGCCGGCTATGGCCGCGACTGGCTGCTGTGGGCCGGCGTGGCAACGCTGGTGCTGGGCGGCCTCGGTGCGCTGGCCGCGACCCGCCTGCGCGTGCTGATCTCGTATCTGGTGATCGTCTCGGCAGCCACGCTGTTCATCGCCTTCTCGGTAGGCACGCCGCAGGTGCTGTCCGCCGGCCTGTACTACCTGCCGCACAGCAGCTTCGTCGCCGCCGCACTGTTCCTGATTGCCGACCTGATCCGCCGCCGCCGCGGTGGCGCCAGCGACCGCAAGGAAGTGGTCGCGCCGATGCCGGGCAAGGAAACGCCGGCGGTGCTGTTCCTGATCGGCGCGGTGTCCGTGGCCGGCCTGCCGCCGCTGTCCGGCTTCCTGGCCAAGGCCGCACTGCTGGCCGGCATGCCGGCGCAGTACACCGCCCCGGTGTGGACGGCGGTGCTGGTGAGCAGCCTGCTGGTGATCATGGGCCTGACCCGAGGCGGCATCCGCCTGTTCTGGCGCGTGCCGCCGGTCGAGGCCGATGCACCGAAGCCGCGCAAGGCACGCCTGCGCCGGGTCGAGCTGTACGCGGCCTGCATCCTGCTGGCCTACGGCATCGGCATGACACTGGCCGCCGCGCCACTGATGCGCTACACCGACGCCACCGCCGCACAGCTGCTGCACCCCAGCGAGTACGTGCAGCAGTTGCGCGCGACCACGCCGGAGATCCGCCAGCCATGACCGCCCAGCGTTCCCTGTTCCGCCGCGTCATTCCCTCGCCGATGCTCAGCATCATGGTGGTGGCGTTCTGGCTGCTGATGTCCGACAGCTTCACCCTCGGCCAGTTCGTGCTGGGGCTGGTGCTGGGCGTGGTGGTGCCGCTGTTCGCCGCGCGCCTGGACCGCGAGTTCGCCCGCATCGGTACCCTGCGCCCGCTGCCCAAGCTGCTGTGCGTGACCCTGTGGGACATCCTGATGTCCAACATCCGCGTCGCCGTGCAGGTGCTGGGCCCGGAGAAAAACATCCATCCGGGCTTCATCTGGCTGCCGCTGGACATTGCCAACATCCACGGCATCGCCGCGCTGACCAGCATGATCACGCTGACCCCGGGCACGGTCTCGGCCGCGCTCAGTGACGACCGCAAGTTCCTGCTGGTGCATGTGCTGCACCTGGAGGATCCACAGGACCTGATCGATACGATCAAGCGCCGTTACGAGGCGCCGTTGATGGAGATCTTCCCATGACCGGTTTTGAAGTCATCCAGACCACCCTGGTGGTGTGCATGCACGTGGTCGGCCTGGCCATGCTGCTGGCCACCTGGCGCCTGCTGCGCGGGCCGACCGTGCCCGACCGCATCCTCGCGCTGGACACGCTGTCGGTGACCGCGATTGCCGAGCTGATGCTGTTCGGCATGTACCTCAACTCGCCGATCTACTTCGAGGCGGCGCTGATCATCGCCATGCTGGGCTTCGGCAGCACCGTGGTGCTGAGCAAGTTCGTGCTGCGCCGGGATATCGTCGAATGATCACCGCGATCCAGATCGGCCTGTCGATCCTGCTGCTGTTCGGCTGCTTCTTCATCCTGGTCGGCGCACTGGGGCTGGTGAAGCTGTCCACCTTCTTCAAACGCCTGCATGCACCGACCAAGGCGAGCACGCTGGGCGTGGGCTGCGTGCTGGTGTGCTCGGTGTGCTACCACATCTTCCTCGGCCAGGACCCGCAGCCGCGCGAGCTGCTGATCACCGTGTTCCTGTTCATCACCGCACCGATCAGCGCGCACATGATGGCCAAGGCCGCGCTGTCGCTGCTGATGGAAACCCGCCCCAGCCTGCCCGGCAACGAGCCGGCTGCTGAAGAGCAGCTGCCGCCGCCGGAACCGGTGCGGGAAGAAGAAACCACGCAGAACCGGTGAATCCGGTAGAGGCCGACCTTGGTCGGCGCTTTGTTTCCCTGAGTGCCAACCAAGGTTGGCAGCTACCGCATCATCGGTGGGTGGACCGGTGGGTGCCGACCGTTGGTCGCCACGGAACCAACCGCATCCACGCATGGCCTGGATCTACCGACTGCAATGCCCGGTAGCGGCCGACCTTGGTCGGCGCTTTGTTTCCCCGAGTGCCAACCAAGGTTGGCAGCTACCGGATCATCGGTGGGTTGACCGGTGGGTGCCGACCGTTGGTCGGCACGGAGCCAACCGCATCCACGCGTGGCGTGGATCTACCGACCACAATGCCGGGTAGAGGCCGACCTTGGTCGGCGCTCTGTTTCCCCGAGTGCCAACCGAGGTTGGCAGCTACCGCATCATCGGCGAGGTGACCGGTAGGTGCCGACCTTGGTCGGCACGGAACCAACCGCATCCACGCGTGGCGTGGATTTACAACGCCGGGGCACCCACCAGCAGCAGCTCCAGCACGAACCAGCCCGCGAACGCGACCAGCAGGATCGCGCCTTCGCCGCGGCTGATCTTCAGGTCGCCGCGCAGCATGGGGTACAGCACCAGTGCGAAGGCCAGCAGCGCCGGCAGTTCCAGGCGCACGAACGAGGCCGGCAGCGCCAGCGGCTGCAGTACGGCCATCGCACCAATCACCAGCAACAGGTTGACCACGCTGGAACCCAGCACGTGGCCCAGCACCATGTCGCCATGACCACGGCGTGCGGCAGCAATCGCGGTTGCCACCTCCGGCAGCGCGGTACCGATCGCGACCGGCAGCAGACCGACCAGCAGCGGCGTCCAACCCAGTGCAGTACCGAAGTCCGCTGCGGCCCCCACCACCAGGCGTGCGCCCCAGTACAGGGCCAGCGCGGCGATCAGCACCCGCAGTACATTCAACGGCAGGCTGGTGCGGCTCAGTGCGGACTCGGCGATGGCTGCCTGCACCTCCGCACTCTCGCTGCGACCACGGCGCAGCAGCAGCACCTGCACCACGATGAAGCCGGCCAGCAGCACGCCGCCCTCCCAGCGTGCCAGGCCACCATCAAGACCGAACAGGATCAGCAGCACGCCGGCCGCCAGCAGCGACCACCACAGCACCGTCTGCAGGCGCGCGCGCAGCAGCAGTGGCGCAGCCATGGCCGCCACGGCCAGGGTCAGGCCCAGGTTGACGATGCTGCTGCCCACCGCGTTGCCCAGCGCCAGCTCCGGCTGACCGACCGCCAGCGCGCGCGCGTTGACCGCCAGTTCCGGCAGCGAAGTGGTCACCCCGAGCAGCAACAGGCCAGCCGTGAACGGACTGGCCCCGAAGCGTTGCGCCAGGCCGGACACGGCCTTGACGATGGAGTCCCCGCCCAGCGCCAGCAACAGCAGGCCGAGCAGGAACCAGGCAATGGCAATGGCGATCATCGAGCACTCCCCCAGCGGTCGTGGCGCGATTCTACGCTGGCCCCGCGCGCATGGCTGGGCCGTGGATCAAGGATCAGCCACAGCCTTCCACATAATCGACCTGCGGGGTCTGCCCGACCCGCCACGCGCCGACCCGACCGTCCGCACCGAGCGCGAAGTCGATCACCGCCCCACCCTCCTGCGCCGGACGCACGCGCAGGTGCTGGGCCTTCTCGTCGTACTTGTCGGGGCCGACGTCACCGCGCTCGGGGTACAGCACCTGCAACTCGCCCAGGGTCATGCCGACCTTGCCGCCGCCCGGTGCGATGATGTCGGCGCTGCGCACGTCGTAGCGCACCAGCTTGCGGCCCTCGATCATCAGGTGCGGGTCTTCGGCATTCTGCGGTCGCAGGAAATAGCAGCCATCGTTGCTGTCGTCGGCCGGCAGCGGTTTGCCACTGGCATCGGTGCCCAGCCCCTGCAACGGCGCGCCGAAGCCACTGCGGACCTCAGCGATGCCGGCGCCCAGCTTCGCGCCGGCGAAGCCCTCCAGGTGCGCGGGACTGTCCTCGCGGCGGTCATTGGCTGGACGGGCTGCCAGATCAGGATCCGTCGACTGCGCGGGCCCCGTCGCCGAGGCGGTTTCGGCCGGGGTATCGCTGCCGCTGCCGGCCGCCCCCTGTTTGTCCTGGCCGCCGCAGGCGGTGAGCGAAAGGAGCAACAGACCAGCAAGCGGAAGGTGCTTCATCGGTGCGGTTCCCTGGCACGAAGGTGGCTGCACGCTAGCCCATCCTGTGTGCAGGCGCTGCATTGTCATCGCGGTTTCATCGCCTTCGTTCAGGCTCGGCGAGCACCGATCTGGCCGTCCCTTCCATGCAACCGCGCAAGACCGATCTCGCCCGAACCGCGCTGCAGGCCCACCGCGCGCCGCTGGACATGCGCCAGCGACGGCTGCTGATCCTGTGCGACGGCCAGCGCACCATTGCCGACCTGACCGGCCTGCTCGGCCAGGACGCACCTGCGATGGTCATCCAGCTTGTGCAGGCGGGGTACCTGAGCACTGGCGTCCCAGCACCGTCGCCCGCAACCGCGGTAGCGCCGGTGCCCACACCGCCGGCAGCCGCACCTGCAGCACTTGCTGCACCCGCGGTCGAACGCCGCCGCTCGCTGGTGGCCGCGCGCATCTATGTGCTGGGCATCCTGGAGATGCAGCGCCACCCGCAGGCGGCAGCACTGTTCCGCGACCTGCAGCAGGCGCGTGCGGAAGACGAGGTGCTGCAGCGGCTGCAGTCGGCGATGCAGATGCTGCCCGGGCTGACCTCGGAGGGCTACTGCCAGCGCGTGCGCCAACGCCTGCTGGAAGCGCTGCCGCTGGAGCATTGCGACGCGTTCGCCGAAGTGGCGTAAGCGCAGGTTCCGACGGTAATCATCCACGCATGGCGTGGATCTACGGCTCCACATCCCGACCGCTCTCCGGTAGATCCACGCCATGCGTGGATACGATCAGGATCCGTGCCGACCAAGGCCGGCACCCACCCAGCTAGCGGGACGACCGGAAGTTGTTGCGCAGGCCGTTCCAGCACTGCTGGTAATCGCCCTGGCGATGGCCGGCGGCCAGCGCCTGTGCGGTCGGGCGGATCACCGCGCGGGTCTCGAACATGAAAGCCATCGTGTCCTTGATCACATCGGCCTTGGACAGGTCCGCATTGGAGGCCTTGTCGAAGGTCGGCGCATCCGGACCGTGGCCGCTCATGCAGTTGTGCAGCGACGCGCCGCCGGGCACGAAGCCTTCGGCCTTGGCATCGTAGGCGCCATGCACCAGGCCCATGAACTCGCTGGCGATGTTGCGATGGAACCACGGCGGACGGAAGGTGTTCTGTGCTACCAGCCAGCGCGGCGGGAAGATCGCGAAGTCCATGTTGCTGGTCCCCGGCGTGTCGCTGGGCGAATGCAGCACCAGGAAGATCGACGGGTCCGGATGGTCATGGCTGATCGAGCCGATGGTGTTGAAGCGGCGCAGGTCGTAGCGGTACGGCGCGTAATTGCCATGCCAGGCCACCACGTCCAGCGGCGAATGGTCGATCGGCGCACGCCACAGGCGGCCCTCGAACTTGGCGATCAGCTCGAAATCACCATCGATATCCTCGAACGCCGCGTGCGGGGTCTCGAAGTCGCGCGGGTTAGCCAGGCCGTTGGAGCCGATCGGGCCGAGGTCGGGCAGCTTCAGCAGCGCGCCGTAGTTCTCGCAGATGTAACCGCGGCTCGGGCCATCGGGCAGTTCGACGCGGAACCGCACGCCACGCGGAATCACCGCGATCTGCTGCGGCTCGATCTCGATCACGCCCAGCTCGGTCAGCAGGCGCAGCGCACCCAGCTGCGGCACGATCAGCAGTTCGCCATCGGCGTCGTAGAAGTAGCGGCCGACCATGTCACGGTTGGCCGCATACAGATGGATGCCCACGCCCGAATGCGCATCCGGCGAACCGTTGCCACCCATCGTGTACAGGCCCTCGACGAAGTCGGTCGGCAGTTCCGGCAGCGGCAGCGGGCTCCAGCGCAGCTGGTTCGGCGAGGCCGGCTGAGCACCGAAATCACACTGCAGCTGCGACTGCGCGAACGGCGTGAATTCACCATGGGTCACCGCCGGGCGGATCCGGTACAGCCAGCTGCGGCGGTTGCTGCCACGCGGCGCGGTGAAGGCGGTGCCGGTCAACTGTTCGGCGTACAGGCCGTGGGCCACCCTCTGTGGCGAGTTCTGCCCGACCGGCAGCGCGCCGGCGACGGCCTCGGTGGCGAATTCGTTGCCGAAACCGGACTGGTAGCCGCGGGCGGTGATGGCGGTGGACATGGGGGCTCCTGGGTACGGCGAGACCGGAACGGAAAGCAGCCGAGCATGGCTCGGCTCTACAGATGAGCAGGCGCCGGGCATGACCCGGCGCTACCGTTGAACGTTACAGTACGCCGCGGCGGATCTGGTCGCGCTCGATGCTCTCGAACAGCGCGGTGAAGTTGCCTTCGCCGAAGCCTTCGTTGCCCTTGCGCTGGATGATCTCGAAGAAGATCGGGCCGATGCAGTTCTGGGTGAAGATCTGCAGCAGCTTGCGCTGGTGGGTTTCCGGATCGGCATCGATCAGGATCTTGTTCTTGGCCAGGCGCGCCACGTCTTCACCGTGGTTCGGCACGCGCTGGTCGATCACGTCGAAGTAGGTCTCCGGCGTGTCGAGGAAATCCACGCCCTGCGCGCGCATCGCTTCGACGGTCTCGTAGATGTTCTCGGTGAAGCAGGCGATGTGCTGGATGCCCTCGCCCTTGTACGCGTCCAGGTACTCGTTGATCTGGCTCTTCGGGTCGGACGATTCGTTCAGCGGGATGCGCACGATGCCGTCCGGCGCGGTCATCGCCTTGGACACCAGGCCGGTCTTCAGGCCCTTGATGTCGAAGTATCGGATCTCGCGGAAGTTGAACAGGCGTTCGTAGTAGTCCGACCACTGCTGCATGTTGCCGAAGTACAGGTTGTGGGTCAGGTGGTCGATGAAGGTCAGGCCGAAGCCCACCGGGTGCAGGTCGGCACCGGCGATCGGCTCGTAGTCGCCGTCGAAGATGCTTCCAGCGCTGCCGTAGCGGTCGACCAAGTACAGCATGCAGTCGCCGATGCCCTTGATGACCGGCGCGCTGACCGCCTTGCTGTCCGGCTTGAAGGCGATGGCTTCGGCGCCGTTGCCCAGCGCGGTCTGGTAGACCTCCTGGCCCGGCTTCTTGAAGCGGATGGCGAAGCCGCAGGCGCACGGGCCGTGCTTTTCGGCGAAGTCCGAGGCGAACGAATCCGGGTCTTCATTGACCAGGAAGTTGACGTCGCCCTGGCGATAGACGGTAATCGGACGCTGCTTGTGCTTGAGCACCGCGCTGAAGCCCATCTTCCGGAAGTACTCGTGCAGCTCCTGGCCACGGCCGGCCGGGGCGGCGAATTCGACGAACTCGAAGCCGTCGATGCCCATCGGGTTCTCGAAGGTGGTGACCTGCATGCCGGGGTTGGGGTGCGAGGCGGTCGGGACTGCGGTATTCATGGCGTGGCTCCGAATCGGTACCGCATCGGTACAAACCAGGTGCGGGCAGGTAGGGACCCGGCGAGAATGCAGGGTCTGGACCTACCCCTTATAGTTACACTTGAAACCACCAGCAAGGTGCACCGCAACATGAGCCCCGCCGATCCCGTTTCGACCCGCCTGCGTTCCTCGCACGTCCTGCTCGACCTGGAACAGTTCCTGCCGTACCGGCTGAGCGTGCTGTCCAACCGGGTCAGCGGCAACATCGCCAAGCTATACGGCGATCGTTACGGTCTGGCGATTCCCGAGTGGCGGGTGATCACCATCCTGGCGCTGTACCCGGGCTCCTCGGCCAGCGAGGTCTCCGACCGCACGGCGATGGACAAGGTGGCGGTCAGCCGTGCCGTGGCCCGCCTGCTGGAGCGCGGCTTCATCAAGCGCGAGACCCACGGCGACGACCGCCGCCGCTCGGTGCTGGCGCTGTCGGCGGCCGGCTTCGAGGTCTACGAGACCATCGCGCCGATGGTGATCGAGATCACCCGCAAGCTGATGTCGGTGCTGAGCGACGAGGAAGAGCAGGTGCTGGAAAAGCTGATCCTGCGCCTGGCCGGCGAAGGCCTGGAGCGGATGGGCGAAGGGGTCTGAAAGAAAAAAGGGGACGGAGGGGATTAAGTCGTTTTGTCCCCCCAGATCGCGGGTTCCGACCCCGACCGGCAGCGGAACAGTGGCAGGGCGATTGTCGTCCGCCCCCTTTGATCTGACGGGACCCGCTCTTTGGCGGACTGCGGACCGACCGCAAACGATGCCATCGGACGCATTACCCCCCCGCAGATCCCGTCCTGAAGTGTCGCCCTCGCCCGGCGACATTTCCGCATTGGCCCGATACGGCCCGTTTCCGCCAGGCTGGTGTATCGAAACGGGCTGATCCAGTGAATTCTCCTATTGGACTGCTCACGTGTGCGGCCTGACGGTAAACGTTCAACGGGTATCAGCCCGGCCATGGATCCACATCGGACGGGCCCCCTCATGGATGACTCGCATTCAACGCTGCCGCATGGCCAGGAATTGCTGGCCGATCTCAGAGAGCTGATCTGCGCGGCGCGCAACAGGATGCACAGAACCATCAACAGCGAGCTCACGCTGTTGTACTGGCGGATCGGGCGGCGCATCCACGCTGATCAGTTGAGGGGCCGACGGGCCCGCTACGGAGAGCTTGTCTTCACCCGGATAGCCAAGGCGCTGACGACCGAATTCGGTACCTCCTTCGGTGAAAAGAGCCTGCGCCGGATGGTGCAGTTCTCCACCGCATTTGCGGACGAGCAGATTGTCGTATCGCTGATACGACAATTGAGCTGGACCCACTTCATCGCACTGATCCCCCTGGCGGATCCGCTCAAGCGTGACTTCTATGCGCAGATGGCCGCCACCGAGGGCTGGAGTGTGCGCATGCTGCGCCAGCGCATCGATTCGATGTTGTACGAGCGCACGGCGCTTTCCAGTCAACCCGAGCAGACCATCGCCGATGAGTTGGCGGCACTGCGTGGCAACCAGCAGCTGTCTCCAGGGCTGGTACTGCGTGATCCCTACGTCCTGGATTTTCTTGGTCTGAAGGACAGCTGGGACGAGCAGGACCTTGAAAGCGCGATCCTTCGCGAGATGCAGGGCTTCCTGCTCGAACTTGGCACGGGCTTCAGTTTCGTCGCCCGCCAGAAGCGCATCCAGATCGACGGCGACGACTTCCACCTGGACCTGCTGTTCTACAACCGGCGTCTGCGCAGGCTGATCGCTATCGAGCTGAAGATCGGCGAGTTCAAGCCCGCCTATAAAGGGCAGATGGAACTCTACCTGCGCTGGCTGGACCGCTACGAACGTGAGGACGGCGAGCAGGCGCCGTTGGGCATCATCCTCTGCACGGGGAAGAAGGCGGGTCAGATCGAATTGCTGGAGCTGGATCGCTCAGGCATCCATGTTGCGGAATACCTGACCACGCTGCCCTCTCGTGAGGTCCTCAAGCAAAGACTGCAGACCGCCATGGAGCGAGCCCGGCAACAGCTGCAGACTGCGGCACCCGGCCCCCTGTAGATCCACGCCACGCGTGGATGGCGCTCATGCTTCAGCTCAGATGCTTGCGCCGCGCATGGATCCACGGCACCGCCAGCGCAGCGATGGCCCCCCCGGCGAAGCCGAGCGAGGCGGCAACCGTGGCCGCTTCGACCGCGCCCGGCAGCGCCAGCGCAGCAGCCACCAGCAGCAGCGACGGCAGGCCAACGAAGGTGCCCAGGAAGAAGTGCCAACGCGGTGACCAGGTGTTGAGCTGCAGCAGGCTGACCGGCTGCCAGGCGTCGGATGCGGCATCTTCAGCGATCTTCGCCACGACCTTGCCCAGGTCCACTTCCGGCAGCGCGCGCCCCTGCCGTGCGGTCGCCAGCAGTTCGGCCACCGCCTCCACCGGCGGGAAACTGGACGGCCACGCGACCGGTGCCGGCACGCCGTAGGCGGTCAGCAGCGGCACGCTCAGCCACGGCGCCACCAGCGGGCGCATGCGGCGGCGGCCATGCACGCACCAGATCTGCGGCTGGCCGTGCGCGGTGACGCTGTACAGCGCCAGTTCGTTGGCCGGCGGGTAGCCGAGCACGGTCACCCGCGCCGCCAGGCTGTCCTGGCCCATCGCGCGCAGGAAGCCGGGGCGGCTGCGCCCTTCCTGCATCCACGCCAGCCCCATTGCACCCACCAGATAGGCCTCCGCCACGTCCTTGCTGCCGGCGGTGGCGCGCTCGTCGCTGGCCAGGTACCAGGCCAACGACTTTGGTTCAGAGACGTCCTCCAGGCCCCAGCGGCTGTCGTCACCCAGCACGTGGCGCACCGGCAGGCGCGCCGACGCGGTTTCGCCGCGTTCGCCCGGCTGCAGGAATGGCAGTACGCCCTGGATGAACGTGGACAGTTCGATGGCCCGCACGCCATGGCCCTGCCATTCCGGCGGCAGCAGCCCGGCCAGCTGGCCGTCGGCGGCCAATGCATCGAGCCGTGATTTCTGCTCGACCAGCTTCTGCACCGCGCCCTTCAGCACCACGTTGTCGGGCAGCGCGATCTGCGGCAGGCGGTGACGCGGCGGTGCCAGTTCAACGGTGTCCTCGCCGGTACCGGCGTCATCCAGCAACGCCTCCTGCGGCGGCAGGGTCACGCCCTCGCCTGCCCCAGCCTCGGCCAGGTCGCTGGCAGGTTCGGGCAGTCGTTCGGCGTGGTCGCTGTGCATGGGCGTTCCGGAAGGTTGCATCGACGGGATGTCGACTGAGGTCCTTGCCGGTAACGGCGTACGTGCGGTGAAGTTGAGACGCCGTTTCAGAGAGTGTGACGGCGCGCGCAATCGACCCACGTCACGCGTGGATGTGCCTCAGTGCCGACCAACGGTCGGCACCCACCGGGGGTGGCGGTCAGCGGTCGGCATCCACCGAAGCGGCCGGCCAGCGGCCGGCACTACCCTATTCCGGTTTGTCAGGTGCCCACTGCTTGAGGAACGCGGTCACGCGCGCGGGCTGGAAGGCTTCGCCCTTGCGCAGCTCGCCGGTCGCCTGCGACACCAGCAGTCCGCCATCGGCATCGAGTACCAGCAGGTACGGGTAGTCGCGTTCCATCATCGGGAACTGGGCGAAGAAAGCGGTGTTGGGCTGTTCGTCGCTGGCGTTGACCTTCACCCACACGTAGTGGGCATCGCGGAAGCGGCGCAGGTCGCCGTTGCCTTCCACCACCTCGTCCAGCGCCCGGCAGCGCTCACAGGCGGCGTTGCCGACCTCGAGCAGGATCCGCTTCTTGCCGCGCTGGGCTTCCACCTTGGCGGTGGCCAGATCGTCGGCGGGGTTGCGGGCCGGGTCGAACTGCGCGCCGAGCCCTGCGATGGCGGCGATGTCCGCCGCCACCGGGGTGTTGCCCGAGGCCACCGGTTCGCTGGGGTCAGCGACCGGTGGCTCGGTGGGTCGGGTATCCAGAGGCTGCGTAGGCTCGGCGGCTGCAGGCGGTTGCGGTTGGGAACAGGCGCCGATCAGCGCCACACAGACCACCACCACTGCACCACCGAGCTTGCTACGCATGCCTACTACCCTCTCATCATCATTTGACGCCGTGCATCAGCTTGTTGATCAGCGGGGCGACCAGGAACAGCACCACGCCGGAGCCGATCAGGGCCCAGAACCCGAAGGTATACCCCTTCAGGGCCGACTCGACCGTCATGCCGCCTTCACCACTGACCACGCCAGCGAAGATGCCCGACAGGTTGTTGCCGATGCCGGTGGACAGGAACCAGCCACCCATGCCGAAGCCGACCAGGCGCACCGGGGCCAGCTTGGTCACCATCGACAGGCCGATCGGCGACAGGCACAGCTCACCCACCGACTGGATGACGTAGACCATGAACAGGGTCCAGAACGGGATCTTGCCGTCCACGACCATCTGCGACAGCGCGTACATCAGCAGGGCGAAGGCGGCGCCGTTGAACAGCAGGCCCAGGCCGAACTTGCGCGGAATGGACGGGTTGGCGCGGCCCAGGGCCACCCAGATCCAGGCGATGATCGGCGCCAGGGTGATGATGGCCACCGAGTTGACCGACTGGAACCACGCGGTCGGGAAGGTCCAGTCACCCATCTGGCGGTTGACGATGTTCTCGGCCAGGAAGGTGAACGAGCTGCCGGCCTGCTCGAAGAACATCCAGAACATCACGTTGAAGGCGAAGATGATCAGCATGGCGATCACGCGGTCGCGCTGCACCTTGCCCTCGCGGATGCCCTCGACCAGCAGCAGGATGGCCAGCGCGGTGAACATCGCGCCCAGGATCCAGGCCAGTGCGGTGGCGCCGGTGGCCAGCAGGAAGTAGGCGACCGGGATGGCGACCACGGCACCGGCCAGCACCATGATGATGCGGCCGAAGCCTTCAGCGCCGGCCGGCGGTGCACCGATGCCCTTCAGGCCGGCGCGACCGATGTAGAACCACACCAGCGAGATCAGCATGCCCACGCCCGAGGCGATGAACACGACCTTGTAGGACGGCATCGCGTCGGTACCGAAGACCTTGCGGGCCAGGTACTCGGTCAGCACCGGGGCGATCATCGCGCCGATGTTGATACCCATGTAGAAGATGGTGAAGCCCGAATCGCGGCGCTCGTCCTTCAGGCCGTACAGCTTGCCGACCATGGTCGAGATGTTGGGCTTGAACAGGCCGTTGCCGACGATGATCGTGGCCAGGCCGAGCTTGAAGATGTGCTCCTGCGGCAGCGAGATCATGAACAGGCCGGCGGCCATGATGATCGCGCCGGTCAGGATCGATCGCTGGTAACCCAGTACCCGGTCGGCCACGTAGCCACCGAAGATCGCTGCGGCATACACCAGGGCCAGGTAGGCGCCGTAGATGCGGCTGGCGTCGCCTTCACCGGCAGCGCTGCCGTTGTAGAACTGGGCGACGATGTACAGCACCAAGGCCCAGCGGATGCCGTAGAACGCAAAGCGCTCCCAGAACTCGGTCATGAACAGCATCCACAACGGGCGCGGGTGGCCCAGCGTGGTCTTGAAGTCCGGCAGCGCCGGCTCTGGGGTGTTCGCAGTGGCGTTTACGCTCATGCGGATTTCCTGGTTCGGTGGATGACGAGCACGTCCGCTGTGCAGTTGGAGCAACGCGCGAGGATCACCGACTTCTGGCGTTCACGTCAAATACACGCCGTTTGAGGCAGGTGCCAGCCTGCTCCCTGAACTTGCATCTGAAACGATCCAGCCGCCGGCCGGGATCCAAGCTGAATACGGATCAGCCCTGTTCTGCCGGGGGCCCGGCCTGCAGGCTGGTCCGCACCTGGAACAGTTCGGGGAAGAAGGTCAGTTCCAGCGCCTTGGCCAGGAAGCCCACGCCGGACGAGCCGCCCGTACCGCGCTTGAAGCCGATCACCCGCATTACGGTGCGCATGTGTCGGAATCGCCACAGCTGGAAGGCGGTCTCCAGGTCCACCAGGTCCTCGCACAGCGAGTACTCGCGCCAGTAGCGGTCGGTGTCCTGGTAGATGCGTTCGAAGACCGGCTGCAGTGCGTCATCGGCCACATGCGGCTGGGTCCAGTCGTGGGCCTCGTACACCGCCGGGACGGCGTGGCCGAAACGGGTCAGGTACTTCAGGAACTCCTCGTACAGGCTGGGCGCTTCCAGTGCGGTGCGCAGCTGCGCCTGGCCGGCCGGGTCGTGCTCGAACACCTGCAGCATCTGCGCGTTCTTGTTGCCCAGCAGGAACTCGATGTAGCGGTACTGCAGCGACTGGAAGCCGGAGGACGGGCCCAGCACGTCGCGGAAGCCCATGTACTCGGACGGGGTCAGCGTTTCCAGTACCGACCACTGCTCGGTCAGCTGGCGCAGCACCTGCTTGCTGCGCGCCAGCACCTTGCGGCACTGCCAGACTTCATCACGCTGCAGGAAGCCGATTGCGGCACGCAGTTCGTGGCCAAGCAGCTTCAGCCACAGCTCCGAAGTCTGGTGCTGGATGATGAAGAGCATCTCGTCGTGGTGCGGCGGGTTGGACAGCGGCTGCTGCGCGCTGAGCAGCTGGTCCAGCCGCAGGTAGCCGCCATAGGTCAGGCGTCCCTGCAGGTCGGTGTGGATGCCGGCTTCGAGATCGCGTTGGTTGTTGTCGACGGACATGGGCGGGACCAGATCGGGGGCGGCAAGGGTAGCGCGTTGCCGCCGCGCTGGCAGCCGCCGGGTCCATACTCGGGCGTGCGGTTGGCCGTGGAGCATCGGCCGATACCAGGCCTGCGCGTGGAACCGCCCAGGCCGTTGTACTGGCGGTCAGCCAGAGGCGTATTCTGATGCTTTGCAGCAACGACTGAATACGTTGTTGTTATTGGCCCCCCACCCGCCGGCAGGGGTAAAACGGGGAATCGCCGTGTTGCGGCGCAGGAAGGCTATTCCGTACGCGTTCCTTAACATGGCGATTCATATCATTTGTAACTTCTCTGTCGAAGGTGCAGTACGCAATGACGGTTGCCGCTGAATTCAAGATCGAATACCTGCAGTACCTGGATACGGACGGCAAGCTCGTCCGCGATGACCTGCCCGCGTCGCTGCGCGACCCCAAGGTCCTGGTGCCGCTGTTCAAGCAGATGCTGTTCGTACGTACGTTCGACAGCAAATCCATCGCGCTGCAGCGCACCGGCAAGCTCGGCACCTATGCCGCCTGCCTGGGCCACGAAGCCGCGCACGTGGGTATCGGCGCTGCGATGCAGAAGGACGACGTGTTCGCACCTTCGTACCGTGAGTATGGCGCGATGTTCATGCGTGGCGTGCGCCCGCACGACGTGCTGATGTACTGGGGCGGCGACGAACGCGGCAACGATTACGGCGGCAACGCGGCCAAGGACTTCCCGTTCTGCGTGCCGATCTCCACCCAGTGCCTGCACGCCGCAGGCGCCGCGCTGAAGTTCAAGCTCAACAAGGAACCGCAGATCGCCGTGGCGGTGTGTGGCGACGGTGGCAGCTCCAAGACCGACTTCTATGCGGCCTTGAATTCGGCAGGCGCCTACAAGCTGCCGCTGATCCTGTGCATCGTCAACAACGGCTGGGCCATCTCGGTTCCGCGTTCGGCCCAGACCGGTGCCGAAACGCTGGCGCAGAAGGGCCTTGCCGGCGGCCTGCACTGCCTGCAGGTGGACGGCAACGACCTGATCGCAGTGCTGGCGGCGATGGAGCAGGCGCGCGAACGTGCGCTGGCCGGCAACGGTGGCACCGTGCTGGAACTGATGACCTACCGCCTGTCCGACCACACCACCGCCGATGACGCGCGCCGCTACCGCGACGACGCCGAAGTGAAGGATGCCTGGCAGCGCGAGCCGATGCTGCGCCTGCGCAAGTACCTGATCAACGCCGGTGTGTGGAGCGAAGAAGAGGAAACTGCTTGGGTCGCCGAATGCGGCACGCGCGTGGACGAGGAAGTGAACCTGTACCTCAACACGCCGGTGCAGCCGGTCGAGGCGATGTTCGACTTCCTGTATGCCGATCCGCCGCCGGACCTGCTGGCTCAGCGTGCCCAGGCGATCGCCCTGGAGAAGCGCCATGGATGAGATCAAGAACGGCGCGCCCGGCGCGCACACCAACGCCGCCGACAGCGCCGCCGTCGCGCGCGGAGAAGAGAGCATGACCACCACCCCCATCACCCTGATCGAAGCCATCACCCAGGCACTGGCCTGGGAGCTGGAGCACGACCCGTCGGTGCTGGTGCTGGGCGAGGACGTGGGCGTCAACGGCGGCGTGTTCCGCGCCACCGCCGGCCTGCAGCAGCGCTTCGGCTCCGAACGCATCCTCGACACCCCGCTGGATGAAACCACCATCGCCGGCCTGACCATCGGTCTGGCGGCGCAGGGCATGAAGCCGGTGGCCGAGGCCCAGTTCGATGGCTTCATGTACCCGATGGTCGACCATATCGTCTGCCACGCCGCACGCCTGCGTTACCGCACGCGTGGCCGCCTGCACTGCCCGATGGTGCTGCGCGTGCCGTGGGGCGGTGGCATCCGCGCGCCGGAACATCACAGCGAAGCCAACGAGGCGATCTTCACCAACGTGCCGGGCCTGCGCGTGGTGCTGCCGTCGTCGCCGCAGCGCGCCTACGGCCTGCTGCTGGCCGCGATCCGCGAGCCGGATCCGGTGATCTACATGGAGCCCAAGCGCATCTACCGCCAGTACAAGGAAGTGGTCGTCAACGACGGCGAGGCCTTGCCGCTGGACGTCTGCTTCGTGCTGCGCGACGGCACCGACGTGACCCTGGTGACCTGGGGCGCGCAGGTGAAGGAAGCGCTGGAAGCGGCCGACAAGCTGGCCGGTGAAGGCATCAGTGCCGAAGTCATCGACGTGGCCACGCTGCGTCCGCTGGACTTCGCCACCATCGCCGAATCGGTGGCCAAGACCGGCCGCTGCGTGATCGTGCAGGAGGCCCCGAAGACCGCGGGCTTCGGCGCCGAGATCGCCGCGCGCCTGGCCGAGGAATCGATCTACGACCTGCTGGCCCCGGTCGAGCGCGTCACTGGCTACGACACCCACATTCCGCTGTTCCGCCTGGAAATGAAGTACCTGCCGAGCGTTGAGCGGATCGTGGCTGCGGCCAAGCGCGCGGTGGCGGCCGGCTGACATGCGGGCCCGCCTTTTGGGGGCTTACCGCAGCCAGTATCCCAACCCGCTCCGGTTCCACACCGGCCAGATCGTCGAAGTAGGTGTCCGTGACGAGGAATGGCCGGCGTTTGCCTGGGTACGCACCAACGATGGGCGCGCTGGATGGGCGCCCATCGCCTGGTTGCAGCTGCTGGACGAGGGTCGCGCCGAAGCGCTGTGCGACTACGACGCCCGCGAGCTGGATGTGGAAAGCGGCGAGATGGTGAAGCTTCATCACGAACACGGCGGGTGGTGGTGGTCCGAGCGCGCCAATGGCGCGACGGGTTGGCTGCCGGCCCGCGAACTGGAACTGCTGGAAGAGAACTGCAAATGAGCCAGACCAAGAACTTCAACCTGCCCGACCTGGGCGAAGGCCTGCCGGACGCGACCATCGTCGAGTGGTTCGTCAAGGAAGGCGATGTGATCAAGCTGGACGAGCCACTGGTCTCGATGGAGACCGCCAAGGCCGTCGTCGAAGTGCCGTCGCCGTTCTCCGGCACGGTACTGAAGCTGTCCGGCGTGGCCGGCGACATCATCCCGACCGGTTCGGTGCTGGCCAGCTTCGAACTGGACCCCAACCTGCCGCAGCGCGCCGATGGCCAGGACACCGGCCACAGCCACGGCCACGCTGCACCGGCCGCGGCACCGACCCCGCCGCCGCTGCCGGCCGCTGCCGCACCGGTGGCCGCCGAAGCCGCCAAGCCCGCCGCCGCCGAGCGTGATGACGCCGGTACCGTGGTCGGTGCGATGCAGAGCTCCAACGCCGTGCACGCCGAACAGGCGCTGGCCGTCGGTGGCGTCAAGGCCGTACCGGCCGTGCGTGCGATGGCGCGCAAGCTGGGCGTGGACCTGAGCCGCGTGGCCGCTACCGGCACCGATGGCGCGGTGACCATGGCCGACGTCAAGCAGGCCGCCGCCAACGGCACCGCCAAGCTCGGCGCTGCTCCGGCGCCGGTTGCCGCGGCTGCGTATGCCGCGCCGGCCCCGGCGCAGGTGTCTGCCCCGGTGCAGAGCGAAGCGCGCACCCCGCTGTCTGCTGCCGGCAAGCCGATGCGCACCCAGCCGCCGGGCGTGGTCGCCAAGGGCCAGCCGGAACCGCTGAAGGGCGTGCGCCGCAACATGGCGCGCGTGATGGCCGATGCGCACAGCAAGGTCGTGCCGACCACGCTGAACGACGATGCCGACATCCACGCCTGGCTGCCGGGCAACGACGTCACCGCGCGCCTGGTGCGTTCGATCGTGGTCGCCGCACAGAAGGTGCCGGCGATGAACGCCTGGTTCGATGGCGAAGCGCTGACCCGCACCCTGCACGCGCAGGTGGACATCGGCATTGCCGTGGACACCGACGACGGCCTGTTCGTGCCGGCCCTGCGCAACGCCGACATGCTCGATGCACGCGGCATCCGCGAAGGCGTCAACCGCCTGCGCGAGCAGGTGGAATCGCGTTCGATCGCCGCCTCGGAACTGAGCGGCTACACCATCTCGCTGTCCAACTTCGGCATGTTCGCCGGCCGCTACGCGACCCCGGTCGTGGTGCCGCCATGCGTGGCCATCGTCGGTGCCGGCCGTGCCCGCCACCAGATGACCCCGGTGATGGGCGGCGTGGAAGCGCACAAGGTGATCCCGCTGTCGGTCACCTTCGACCACCGCGCGGCCACCGGTGGTGAAGCGGCCCGCTTCCTGCGCGCGATGATGGACGATCTGGCCCTGGCCAGCTGATCGGCCACCTGATCGGTGGGTGCCAACCTTGGTTGGCACATGAAGTGGAGAAACGCCGGGCACTGCCCGGCGTTTTTTTGTGCCCGCTCCGTCGCGCCCCATCTACGCATGGCGTGGATTTACTGGGCTCTCCGACGGTCGGGCGAGAGCGCAAGGGAGCATTTTGAGAATAGTTGCATGGATTCCCAAGAGTGGCTCGATAGCATTGAGGCTCTCTGCAGACGTCGAATTCCCATGTTCGAGACACCGCCCACACTCGAAGAAATCCGGAACAAGGTTGATGATCTTTTCCGCGCCTCCCCGTTCAGCACACTGCTGCCGAGGGATGAGGATCCATCGAGCACGAGTTGGGTTCTGGACATCATCTTCCTGCGTTGGCTCTCCCGAAATAGCGCGTTCCTTGACGCATCGATCGGATCTGCGGTGGCGGCCGCTCTATCGCCGGAAGATGCCTTGGCATGCATCGAAGCTGCTTTCCAAGACGAAATCCCCGGCGCGGCGTTCGACCCGGAACTGCTGGAGTTTACCGTTCGCTACTTCTGCAAACGCGCACCCTATTCCTCGGATTTCTTCTCCCTTTTTCCGCAAAGCGAAATGCCTTCACCGGACGCCATGTGGGACAAGCAGGAGCAGGTTTACGCGATTATCGATTCTCGTCTGCAGTCATGGCGCAATGGCGAGCCCATCGTCCGGGCGCTCATCGCCAGAACCGATCAACAAGGGGACGCCGAACCGGCTACGCCGCTGGACGCTGACGTCTGGATCTCAACGCTGGCAACGCTATCGGATGCTGCGGTCACCCACGAAGGCTGCTGTGCATACGCCGACCACTTCTACCGGCCTCTGACGAAACCACCGTCGGTAGAGGTCGTCCTGGCAGTCATGAGGGAGTTTCTTCGCGACCCACCACATGATGCGTCGATCATGACAGCAACGGACAACTTCCTGTCGGACATTCCGTTCTCCCGCTACATCAAAGCCTACTCCATCCTCGCACCTGAACTGCTGGACCGTTCTTCAGATGCCGCGCTCAATCTGTTTGATTATCCAGGTTGTGAACTGACACCCCGTAGGATACGGCAGTTCATCAAGGAACTCCGGCGGTGCAATCCCGGCCGCGATGTGGTCGGAGAGCTGGCCCAGCTGGCCATTGCATGGAATTCGGAAGACGACGAGACATTTTCAATCGTCATCGAAGCAGCGCAGAAGCAAGGGTAGTTCCAGGAGCCGGCACGTACCGGCTCCCTCCCTGAATCAACTCCGCGCCACCAACCCCTCGGCGCGGCTGTACACACGCAGGCGGTGGCCATCAGGATCTGCCCCGACAAAGGTATGGCCGAACTCCAGCGTCAACGGCGCCTGCAGGATCTGCACGCCGAGTGCGCGCCACGCATCGTGCATCTGATGCACGGCGTCGGGGTTGGCCACCACCATTGCCAGTTCGGCGGCGCCGGCCTGCGCGGACACCGGCGGCTGCACGCCGTCACGCTGCCACAGGCCCAGTGCGGCGCCATCGCCGAGCAGGAACAGGGCGAAGCCGGACGACTGCTCGACCGGCGGTTTGCCGAGGATGCCGCTGTAGAAGGTGGCGCTGGTGGCGACGTCGCGCACGTACTGCAGCAGGGTGCTGGGCGTGAACATGGGGAAGCTCCGTTGTTGGGAGCGATCATGGTGGAACACGTCTGCTGACAGATTCTGTCAGTAGATCAAGCAGATGAAGTCGACCGGGTAGAGTCGATCGTCGTTCGAACATCTCGCGTATTGCGGGCACTTCCGCCATCGGATGGAAAAACAGGCGACCCACTGTGATCTCGCGACATATCGCAAAGCCAAGTCATGATGGGAGCTGTCGTCGGCGATGGACCTTCGCTCTTTTGGAGCCCCCCGGACCAATCAAAGGGAGACGCAGTTACCAGTTGCAACAGACAGAAGTGATTTAGAGTCAAATGCAGACGGAACGCAACTTCACATAATACACATGAAAAGGAAAGTTCATGATCACAATACGCAGATATCTCCCGTTATTGGCAGCCATCATCACCGCTTCTCCCGCCTTTGCGGACGACGCCCCCAAGGATGTGGCAATACAGCACTACGCGGAAACCATGCACATAGGCACGTTCGAAGCCGCGCAACGAATGGATGCGGAACGCGCCGCCGGTAAACTCAGCGCACGGCTTCAGAGGGAGAAGCCTGAGACGTTCGCCGGCCTTTACATCGAACACTCCCCTGAATTCAGGATCGTCGTGAAGTTCACTGGCGATGCCTCGGGCCAACTATCTGCCTATACCAAAGATCGCCTCTACGTCGCGGAAAATTCGCCACGCTCTCTCGAGCTTCTCCGCGCCACCCAGGCGGAAGTGTCCGAGCAGCTCGTCAAGGCGGGCATCGAATTTGCGGCCACGGTAGACATAAAGAATTCCATCGTCGAGGTATATGTACGCGATCCCGATGCCGTACGCGCCAGACTTTCCAATCTTCTCTCCGTCGTCGACTTCATCCGCGTAAAAGAGACCACAGGTTTCATAGAGCCAACAAACAGTGTGGCGGGCGGGCGGCGACTGGAGGGCTACCAGCAGCAACTCTGCACAGCAGGCTTCAACGTGGTCGAAACTGCAACTCGCGAACTAGGCTTGGCCACTGCCGGTCACTGTGACAACGACAATTATCAACGCAACCCAACCGCTCGCATTCTGTTCAAGAGTGAACGCAACAAAGGATCTTACGACGTTCAGTGGGGTGCACAGCAGCGTGGCGGCGTCATCTTCTCCCAGTCGAACGAAATCATTGTCGATGGGGAAAAGCTGGCGATAACCGATGAGGCATCACTTGCCGACATGACACCAGGCACAACGGTCTGCAAGTTCGGCGTAACGACCGGTCGCACATGCGGATCCATCAAAGACGCAGAGTTCGCAGCCAACTGGAAGGGGGAAGCCGGCACCTACGTCCAAGTCGTCAGCCTTGATGGAACCGTGATGAACAAAGGCGGCGATAGTGGTGGTCCCGTCTATGCCGGCAACTCCGCCTACGGCCTTGTTCATGGCAGGGGAAACGATGGCTCTCCTTGGGAGAATGACCTTTTCTTCATGCCCATAGAGAGAATGTCCACCCTGGGCGTCGCTACCCTGACGAAGCCATTTCAGCTGGACAGCGTTCCGAACGTGTCTGGAACAGGCGCCAGTGTTACTGCCACGATGAACTTCAGTGGGTATCCGAGGTTTCCGGTATATATCAACCTCGAGATCGTGACGTGTCCCGCCGGATGGATCTGCTACGGGGGCCGCGCTAAAGTCGATAAGAACATCCCATCCCCCATCACCTTCACTTGGGGTTGTACACCCAGTAAACCTGGTGAACCTCAAGTTTCGAGAGTCAGGACATTCTTGGAAGATGCGTCGGGCCTCGTAACCCAGGCCATAGAGTCGACGATTACCTGTACCACCCCGGCCTCCCCCGGCACATAGCCCACCAGCTGTGTAAGCCCACCGCGTTGATGCACAGCGCCATTCCTCGTTGGGGTTACGAGCGGTCCAACCAATCCGGTGCGATGCCCTGCGCCTTCTGCCAGCGCCGCAGCAGGGTGGCGCGTGGCACGAGGTAGCGATCCTCCAGCACGCGCACCTGGCGGATGCGGTCCAAGCGGAAATGACGGAAGTCCTCGCGACTCTCACACCACGCCGCCAGCATCGGCACTTCATCGAAGTAGCCCAGTGCGAACGGCCAGACGATGCGCTCGGTACGTTGGCCCTGCGCATCCTGGTAGCCGAACTGCAGTCGTTGTTGCGCGCTCACCGCTTCGCGCACAGCCTGCAGGCGCGCAGCGGGTACCTTGGCTGCCGCACGCGAGGGACCCACGCGCAGGCCGCAATCACGCAGCGCTTCGCGCCGCGCGGCAGGCAACACATGCGCGATGCGGGCCAGGGCATCACGCGCGGCCTCGGCCAACGCAGGCTCTGTGCGTGCCGCGACCCAGCGCAGGCCCAGCACCAATGCATCGATCTCCGCAGGTGGCAGGGTCATCGGTGGCAGGGTGTCGCTCGGCGCCAGCTGGTAGCCAACGCCGGCCTCGCCACGCAGGTCAGCGCCCTGCTCACGCAGGGTCTCGATATCGCGGTACAGCGTGCGCAGGCTGATGCCCAGCGCTTCGGCCAGCGTCTGCCCGGCCACCGGCCGCCGATGGCGGCGCAGCAGCTGCAGCAACTGGGTCAGGCGCAGCGCACGTGACATCAGCCGACCAGTTCGCTCGATGCAACCACGTGCTCACCCGGCCGCGGGGCCAGCGCGGCCTCGACCAGTGCCTTGGCGATCTCGCTGGCCGGGTTGATCCGCCACGCCCGTGGCAACATCGACCCCAAAGCACCCAGCACCATCAACGCCAGGCGCTCGCCACGACGCACCTCGTTGCGCTCGCCCCCGATCAGCCCTGGGCGGACCAGGGTCAACGAATGGAAGCCCAGCGCACGAAGGTCACGTTCCAATTCACCCTTCACCCGGCTGTAGAAGATCGACGACTGCGGGTTGGCACCGGCCGCGGAATTCAGCACATAAGTCTGCGCACCCTGTGCCTGTGCGAGCCGCGCGAACGCCAGCGGGTAGTCATGATCGATGCGGTGGAAAGCCTCGCGGCTGCCGGCCTGGGCAATGGTGCTGCCGAGCGCGCAGATGACCGCGTCCACGCGCGCCCATGCTGGCGAAGTGGGCAACGCGTCGAAGGCCAGTACCGGGTTCTCCAGCTTCCCGTGGGTCATGCCCAAAGGGTGGCGGGTGGGCGCCACCACGCCACTGCAGCGCGGGTCGTCCAGCAGCCGGGGCAGGGCCAGCCCGCCGACCAGGCCGGTCGCCCCCAGCAACATCACGCGCATCACCACCTCCACTGCGGCATCCTGTCGCCCATCCTAGCCGTTCAAGCCGTCGGCGGCCGCGCCGATATGCTGGAACCAGTCCCTGCCAGCCCCAGGATTCGCTCCATGACGGACCAGCCCGACCACCGCCCTGCCCCCGGTACCGCCCTTGGGCCGCCGGCACGCGTGCGCGCGGTGGTGGACGATGGGCTGGGCGATCGCGTGGTGCTGCAGGGTGGCGGTGGCGTGGCCCTGCAGCAGCTGTTCGCCGGGGCCGACGCACCGGAGCCGCTGCTGGCCGCGTTCGCCAATGGCATGGCCACCCTGCCCGGCGAACTGGGCGACATGGGCGACCGCCTGCAGTCGGCGCAGGCCAGCGCCGATTGGCCGCGCTATGGGCGCGCGATGCGGCAGCTGATCGACAAGTACATCCGCACCATCGAACAGCATTCGCCGGATGGGCAGCCGGAAAGCCTGCGCCTGTCCGAGCAGCTGCGCCTGCTGCTGGGCGGCGCGGTGGTGGCCCTGCTGCAGCACGATCCGGACCTGCGCGAGCAGGCGCAGACGCTGGCCATGCAGCTGCGCCAGTGGCAACCGGGCACGGCGCTGGAACCGATCGAACAGGGCGTGCGCGAGCTCGGCCACCAGGTCGGCGTGCGTGCCGAGAGCTGGCAGGAGCAGCAGGCGCTGCTGCTTGAGCTGTTCGCGCTGCTGCTGGAGAACGTGAGCGAGCTGCTGGATGACCGCAGCTGGCTGCAGGGCCAGATCGCCGCAGTACGCCAGCTGCTGGACGGGCCGTTGGAAGCTGAGGCGGTCGAGCGCACCCGCGCCGAACTGCGCGAAGTGATCTACAAGCAGGGCCTGCTGCGCCAGGGCATCGACGATTCGAAGGCGGCGATGCGCGGCTTGATGGGCGAGTTCATCGAGCGCATGGATGGCATGGCCACCAGCACCGGCGAATACCACGACCGCATCGGCAGCTACGCGCTGCAGTTGCGCGAGGCACGCAGCATCGCCGACCTCAACCAGCTGCTGCAGGACGTGATGCGCGACACCGGCAAGGTGCAGCAGCAGGCCGCGCAGGCGCGCGATCACCTGGCCAACGCGCGGCAGGAAGTGGAACGTGCAGAGCAGCGCATCGCCGAGCTGGAGCAGGAACTGCGCGCCGCCGGTGACCTGGCGCGCATCGATCCACTGACCCAGGCGCTGAACCGCCGCGGCCTGGACGAACTGCTGCAGCGTGAACTGGCCCGCGCCGCGCGCAACAACTCGCCGCTGGGCGTGGCGGTGATCGACCTGGATGATTTCCACCAGACCAACGATGCACATGGCCATGCCGGTGGCGATGCACTGCTGCAGCACCTGGTGGCCGTCTGCAAGCTGTTGCTGCGCGCCACCGATGGCATCGCGCGGCTGGGTGGCGACGAGTTCGTGCTGGTGCTGCCGGAGACCCAGGGCGCCGACAGCATGGCCACCGTGCAGCGCCTGCAGCGTTCACTGGCACACCGCGTGCTGGCCGTGCAGGACCAGCGCGTGCCGGTGCATTTCAGTGCCGGGCTGGCGCAATGGCAGCCCGGCGACGATACCGAGACCCTGCTGCGGCGCGCGGATGACGCGCTGTATGCGGCCAAGCGGCAGGGCAAGAACCGGGTGCAGGCGGGTTGATCGCCCGGCCCACCGCGAACCGCTTCGGTAGGTGCCAACCTTGGTTGGCACGCGCCGGAACAAAGCGCCGACCAAGATCGGCCTCTACCAACGCCAAGGACATCGCTTCGGTAGGTGCCAACCTTGGTTAACACACGCCGGGGCAAAGCGCCGACCAAGGTCGGCCTCTACCAACGCAAAGGACAGCGCTTCGGTAGGTGCCAACCTTGGTTGGCACACGCGGAAACAATGCGCCGACCAAGGTCGGCCTCCACCGGGCAATGGGCCGCCGCTTACTTACCGCGCAGCTTCTGGAAGCCGGTCACCGCCGCCAGCACGATGGCGCCGGCGATGATGCCCACCACCATATTGGCCGCAGCGCTGATCAGCCAGCCCCACTGCCCTTCGCCACCCAGTGCCTGCACCGCGTGGTGCAGTGCCGGCACGTTGTGCACCAGGATGCCGCCACCCACCAGGAACATGGCGATGGTGCCGGCCACCGACAGGAACTTCATCAGCCACGGCGCCGAGGCCACCAGGCCACGACCGAAGGCAGCAATGGCACCGCCCTTGCGCGACAGGTACAGGCCGACGTCATCAAGCTTCACGATGCCCGCGACCAGCCCATAGACGAAGACCGTCATCGCCAGTGCAACCACGGCCAGGGTGACCACCTGCTTGGTGAACGGTGCGGTGGCGACCACGCCCAGGGTCAGCACGATGATCTCGGCCGAGAGGATGAAGTCGGTGCGGATCGCGCCTTTTACCTTGTCCTTCTCCCACGCCACCATGTCCACCTGGGTATCGGCCAGCGCCTTGCGCCGCTCGGCCTGATGCTCGGCATCGTCGTCAGCCGAATGCAGGAAGCGATGCGCCAGCTTCTCCACGCCCTCGAAGCAGAGGAAGGCACCGCCGATCATCATCAATGGCACGATCAGCGGCACGTTCCAGCCACGGCTGTGCAGCCACGCCTCCAGTGCACTGATCGCCAGCGCCGCCGGTACCAGGATCACCTTGTTGACCAGCGAGCCCTTGGCCACCGCCCACACCACCGGCAGTTCGCGGTTGGCGTTGACCCCGGTGACCTGCTGCGCGTTCAGCGCCAGGTCGTCGCCGAGCACACCGGCGGTCTTCTTCGCCGCAACCTTGGTCAGGACCGAGACGTCGTCCAGCAGGGAGGCGATATCGTCGAGCAGGGCGAACAGGCTGGCACCGGCCATGGGGCGTCCAAGTGAGGGAATGAGCGGATTCTGACCGATCCGGCGTGGACTGCGGAAGAGATCGGGTTCACCGCATGCCTACCGCCCCCCGGCGACACTGCGGAATCCGGACATTGCCGGCCAGCGGCCGGCACTACCTGTATTCGTCGCATGGGAGTTCCGCTTGAGCAATCCGCCCACCGCCAATGGCAATCCCCCGCTGGTCAAAGGCATGAACCGGCGCAGCCAGATCCTGCGCCTGCTGATGCGCTACCGCCATTCGGGCGTGTTCTCGGGCATGAACCTGGATGCCGCCAGCAACCAGGCCGACGTCCCCGCCGATGGCAACCCGGAACAGTTCGTCAGCGACCTGGAGGCCTTGGGGCCGACCTTCGTCAAGCTGGGCCAGATGCTGTCCACCCGCCCGGACATGGTGCCGGTGGAGTTCGCCACGGCGCTGGAGCGCATGCAGGAAAAGGTGGCCGAGATCCCGGTCGAGCGCATCCATGCCATCGTCGAGCAGGAGCTGGGCGCGCCGGTGAACAAGCTGTTTGCCGCGTTCGATCCCGAGCCACTGGGATGCGCGTCGATCGCGCAGGTGCATCGCGCGGTGCTGCACGATGGGCGCCAGGTGGCGGTGAAGGTGCAGAAGCCCGAGGTGGCCGCGCAGCTGCGCTCGGACCTGGAGGCACTGCGCAGCTTCGCGCTGGCGGCCGACCACCTGACCCAGGTCGGCCGTCGGGTGCGCCTGCGCGACTGGCTCAACGAGTTCGCCAAGACACTGATGCAGGAGCTGGACTACCACGCCGAGGCCGAGAACCTGGCCCGTTTCGGCCGGCACCTGAAGCCGTTCCGCCGCCTGTGGATTCCGCAGCCGCTGTGGGACTACAGCAGCCAGCGCGTACTGACCATGGAACTGGCCACCGGCGTGCGCGTGGATGCGATTCCCGATGTGCGCCGCACCGAGCAGTCGATGGACCCGCTTGCGGCGGCGCTGATCCGCGGCTACCTGGACCAGATCTTCGTGCATGGCGAGATCCACGCCGACCCTCATCCCGGCAACCTGCGGGTGATGCCCGATGGACGTCTGGCGATCTTCGACCTGGGCATGGTCGCGCACATGCCGCCGCGCCTGCGCGAGCGGCTGCTGAAGATCCTGTTCGCCGCGGTCGATGGCCGTGGCGAGGAAGTAGCCGACGATCTGATCAGCATCAGCACGCGGCTGGAGGCCTTCGACGAAGAGCGTTACCTGCGCGAGACCGGCCAGCTGATCGCGCGCTACGCCGCCAGCGGCAGCTTCTCCGAAGGCCGCGTGGTGCTGGACATGGTGCGCATCGCCACCGCCTGCGGCCTGCGCACGCCGCCGGAACTGAGCCTGCTGGGCAAGGCGCTGCTCAATCTGGAAACCGTGTGCCGGCTGCTGGCACCCGAGCTGGAAACCCGCCGCATCGTTGAGCGCCAGCTGCAGCACGTGATGCGTGCGCGCCTGAAGAAATCGCTGTCTGCCGCCAACCTCGCCAGCGAGGCGATGGAGCTGCAGCAGCTGCTGCGCGATGGGCCGCGCAAGCTGTCGGACATCATGGCGCTGTTGGCCGAAAACCGCCTGCAGATGAAGGTAACCGGCCTGGAAGAATCGCGGTTGATGGAGAACCTGCAGAAGATCGCCAACCGCGTGGCTGCCGGCATCATCAGTGCCGCATTGATCATGGCTGCGGCGATGATGATGAAGATCGACACCGGCTGGCACCTGTTCGGCTACCCGCTCATTGCGCTGATTCTGCTGTTCATCGGCGTGGTGCTCGGCCTTGGCATCGTGACCAGTGCATTGCTGTTCGACCGTCGTGCGCGGGCACGCGAAGAACGCGGGCATCGCTAGCGCATCAGCGAAAACCGCCGTATTCATGCGGTTTTTAATGTAATCCAACGAAGCCCTTCACGCTCGTTTTACCTTCTGAGCGAGATTGCGCGCGTGTTATTTCAACAAACATTTCAGTCAGGTTCGTGCATGCACTATCGGGTCATCGGCCTGTCATGTGCATGTGCTTGTGGCAGCGTCGGTCGGATGGACACGCGTCGGTACGACGTCCATCACCACCACCCCGTCACTGCCGAAGCTGCCTATGCTCTGGATACTGCTGCTGTCGTTGTTGCTGCTGTGCTGGTTGTTCCTCGCGTCCGACAAGTGGGTGTGGTGGAAGGCTGGTGCATTCTCGCTGCTGCTGCTCATGCTCAGCGCGTGGTGGCTGATCGACAAGCTGTCCGGTGATGGGCTCAATGCCGCCACCCTGTACCACCTGGGCGCCGACATGGAAGGCGCCGGTGTCTCCGACTTCAAGGGCTATATCGCCGGTTTCATCGTGCTGGCGCTGGTCTCGCTGCTACCGCTGTTCGCCACACGGGTGAAGCGCTGGCGCCGGCCCGGCCATGGTGGCGCATTGTTCGCCGGTTTCGCGGCCGTATGGGTGACCACGATCATGATCAGTCCGCTGGCCCGCGACGGCCAGCGCCTGTACCAGCAGCTGCGCCCGGTCGACTTCGCCCGCATCGCCCCCGAGTACCAGGTGCCGACGCAGCCGCTGCAGCGCCCGCGCAACATCGTCTGGATCTACGGCGAAAGCCTGGAACGTACCTACCTGGACGAGGCCGTGTTTCCCGGTCTGATGCCCAACCTCAACCGCCTGGCGTCCGAGTCGCTGGACGTGCGCAACCTGGCCTCGGCCGAGGGCAGCGGCTGGACCATCGCCGGCCTGGTCTCGTCGATGTGCGGCGTGCCGCTGACCACTTCGCAGGGCGATGAGAACAGCATGGACCGCATGGGCAGCTTCCTGCCCAAGGCGGTGTGCCTGGGCGACTACCTGAAGCAGCAGGGCTACACCAATCATTACCTGGGCGGTGCAAACGGCCAGTTCGCCGGCAAGGGCCAGTTCCTCGCCAGCCACGGCTTTGATGAAGTCCATGATCTGGCATGGTTCAAGCAGCAGAAGAAGATCGGCCGCATCCACTACTCGGCGTGGGGCGTGCACGATGACGTGCTGCTGGATACCGCCTACCAGCGCTTCGAGCAGCTCTCGCGCGCCGGTTCGCCGTTCATGCTGACCACGCTGACCATGGACACCCACCACCCGGCCGGTCATCTGCCGGTGTCGTGCAAGGGCGAGCGCTACCAGAGCCAGTACGGCAACATCAACATGCTCAACGCGCTCAAGTGCAGCGACCGCCTGATCTCGCAGCTCGTCGAACGCATCCAGGCCAGCCCGTACGGCAAGGACACGCTGATCGTCATCGCTTCCGACCACCTGGCGATGCCCAACGATCTGACCCATATCCTGACCCGGCAGAAGCGCGAGAACCTGCTGCTGTTCCTGGGGGATGGCATTGCCCCGCAGCAGCTCAGCGCCGACGCCGGCACCACGCTGGATTCCGGTGCGACCCTGCTCAGCCTGCTGGACCCGAACCTGAAGACGATGGGCTTCGGCCGTTCGCTGATCGACAGCCAGCGCGCGCCCAGCGCCAGCGTGGCCACCCGGCGCGATGGCGGCCGCGATTACCCGCAGTACCTGGCCTTCGCGCGTTCACTGTGGCTGGGCGAACCGACCCGCGAGCTGAAGATCGACGGCGATGACCAGGTGGTGGTCGGCCTGCAGCACGTGCAGCCGCCGGTGCTGCTGGAGTACGACAAGGACTGGAGTCTGAAGTCCGTGTACCTGGAAAACACCTCACGCCAGTTCGACGATGCCAACCCGGACAACACCCTGGCCTACGTCGACCGCTGCACCGCGTTCGAGGACGGCTCGGCCGACGGTGACTGGTGCGCCCTGCTGGTCAACCGCGACAACGGCATCAAGCTGTACCGCGACAACGACCTGCGTGGCGGCATCACCGTGGATGCACCGCTGGATGCGTTCCAGGGCCCGCGCCCGAGCGTGCGCCAGGCGCACATGATCACGCAGAAGGGTCGCCGTACCCGTGCCGGCCAGTACATGCTGCAGCTGGTGGCAAGCACGCGCCCGGATCGCGGCTTCTGGATCGAGGCGGTGTCCTCGCAGCGCAAGGTGGTGCTGGCGCAACAGTGGGTGCAGCCCGATGCCAACGGCAAGATCAACGTGTCGTTCGGGCTGGACCACGAAGTGGATGATCTGGAGATCCGCGCGTGGTTGAACCATGCCGAGAAGCTGGCGGTGGATACGTTCGCACTGGTGCCCTCGCGCAGCCGACCACGAGGATAGGGTTCTTTGCAGGGCTGCGCCCTGCACCCGTGGTAGTGCCGGCCGCTGGCCGGCAACCTCAGAAGCAACAGCAACAGCGTGCATTCCGTGGTTTGGCGGGGCGGTGCCGGAGTGCGGGGACGCCGCAAGTACGTCCCTGTAGGCTTGGCAGCCGCTTGCTCGTGTGCGCAGTCCTGCGCACATGGCAAGACCGGGGTTGGGCGTCCTCCCCAACCCGCCCGAGGCATGCCTCGGGCCCATGCGGCTGACACCCCCGCACTCCGACACCGCCCCACCTTCGACAGTTTCCTTCGATCTGTCGTAGATCCACGCCATGCGTGGATGGATCTCAATCGAAGTCGAATATTTCGAAGATTGAAAGAAGAGCATCCACGCATGGCGTGGATCTACCGTGTCGACCAAGGTCGACACCTACCCACAGCAGCGGGAATCTGTCGGAGGTGGGGCGGTGTGGGGCTGCAGGACCGTTGGCGCCATGGATGGCGCCATCGAGC